>JBMCTR010000053.1:0-8208 GCA_048622955.1 Actinomycetota bacterium | reverse complement strand
CGGGTGCTGCTGCGCCGCGCGGTGTGCACCCGGGGAACCGTCGAGCTCGACGTCGACTTCACACCGCGGTTCGAGTACGGCCTCACCAGCCCCGTCCTCGCGCGGACGGAGGGTGGGATCGTGGCTCGCGGGGGACCGGCCACCCTGCGGCTGTCCACCGCCGTCGCCCTCGATGTCGCGAACGCACGGGCGCGTGGGCGGATCACGCTCACCGAGGGCCGGGCCGCCGCGTTCGCCGTCGAGCACGCGTCCAGCTGGGGCGCGGTGCCGCCCCCGTGGAGCCCGCAACGGATCGCGGACCGGCTCCAGGACACGATCGCGGCGTGGCGGTCCTGGGAGGCGGAGCACCAGCGCTATGACGGCCCGTACGCGGATCTCGTCCGGCACAGCGGCCGGGTGCTGCAGGGCCTGACGTACCAGCCCACGAGAGCGATCGTCGCCGCACCGACCACCTCGTTGCCCGAGTGCGAGGGAGGGGAGCGCAACTGGGACTACCGGTTCGCGTGGGTCCGCGACGCGAGCCTCACGCTCGATGCGCTGTGGGTCGCGGCCTGCCCGGACGAGGCTCGGGACTTCCTCACCTACCTCACCACGGTGGCGAGCACCTTCCACGAGTCCAGGCAGCTGCAGATCATGTTCGGGATCTGCGGAGAGCGCGATCTCGCCGAACGGACCCTCGACCGGCTGGAAGGGTGGCGCGGCAGCCGGCCGGTGCGGGTCGGAAACGGCGCGTGGCAGCAACGCCAGCTCGACGTCTACGGCGAGTTGCTCGCTGCCGCGCACCGGCTGCGCGACGTGTTCGGGGCGCTCGACGACCTCGGCCGCCGTTTCCTGACCGGCCTCGCCGACGCGGCCGCCGCCACCTGGCAGCAGCCCGACCACGGGATCTGGGAGGTCCGTGGCCCCGCGCGCCACTACCTGCACTCCAAGCTGATGTGCTGGGTGGCGCTCGACCGCGCCGTCGAACTCGCACCGCGGCTCGGGGCGGACGACAAGCTCCACGGGTGGGAGAAGACCCGCGAGCAGATCCGTACGGCGATCCTGGAGGACGGGTGGAACGACGAGGTCGGCGCGTTCACCCAGGTCCTCGGCGGTAGCGAGCTGGACGCGTCCAGCCTGCTGATCTCCAGTGCGGGCTTGCTGCCACCCGGCGACCCGCGCGTGCTCGCCACCATCGAGGCGACCGAACGCGAGCTCACCGACGCCCACGGCCTGGTCTACCGCTACCGCGGGGACGACGGGCTCTCCGGCGGCGAGGGCACCTTCCTGCTGTGCACGTTCTGGCTCGCCGAAGCGCTCGCGCGTGCCGGCGAACCGGCGCGAGCGCGGGAGGTCTTCGAGCGCGCGGCCGCCTACCGGAATGACGTCGGGCTGCTCGCCGAGGAGGCGGACCCGGACAGCGGCGAGTTGCTCGGCAACTTCCCCCAGGCGTTCAGCCACATCGGTCTCGTCAACGCGGCCTGGGGGATCCACCAGGCCGAGGAGGTTCCGACGCCTGGATGAGTCGTCAGCCGTGGTGGCTGCGATCGTTCCAGATCTCGATCACGCGGAGCTCGCGTTTCCACCCGAGCGTGCTCAGGCTGCCGGTGCCGAGCGGAAGATGCCGCCCGGTCGCGACCGGCAGCTCCAGCCAACGGACGGCCAGCGCGGCAAGGCTGTGGCCGTGACCGAAGATGAGCACATCGCCCCCAGCAGCGCAGGTGTCGAGCAGTTCGGCGACCACCCGGTCGATGCGCTGTTCTACGTCGGCGGGTGACTCCCCGCCGGGTGCACCGTCAAGCCACAGATCCCAGCCGGGAAGCTCCGCGCGGATCTCCGCGGTGGTACGCCCCTCGTAGGCGCCGTAGTCCCACTCGACCAGATCGTCGCGCGGCTGCGCCTGCTCGGCGAAGCCGACGATGCGGCACGTCTCCCTCGCGCGCAGCAGCGGGCTGGTCAGCACCCTCGTGAAGGACCGGCCGCGTAACCGCTCGGCGAGCAGCCGGGTCGTCACCCGGCCCTGGTCGGTCAGGGACAGGTCGGTGCTGCCCGTATGCTGGCCGCTCCTGCTCCAGGCGGTCTGAGCATGGCGGACGAGCACGACCCGCTGGTCTGGACGCTCGGTGTCGTCAACCACGGCCTGACCCGGCAGCGCGTCGCCATGCGCCGGCGCCGGCGAGCCCGGCGTCGTCGCCCAACTCGGCCACAAGCACCTCGATGGGAGCCGGCAGGCCCGGAGGCCCGTGCGTGTCGAGGTAGCTGCGCACGACGGGCACGAGCAGATCGCCGTTGCGTCCCACGCCGCCGCCGAGAACGACTGCCTCGGGGGAGAACAGGAAGGCCAGGTTCGCCACTCCGGTCGCGATCATCGCGGCTACCTCGTCCCACACCCGGGTCGCGTTCGGGTCGCCGGCGTGGACCAGTTCGACGATCCGCGCACCGGCGGTGGGGAGCCCGGCATCGGCGGCGTGGCGCGCGAGCGCGGTGCCGGAGCCGAGGTCCTCGAAGCTGGCCGGCAGGCCGCACTGTGCGGCGTTTCGGTCGATCACGGTGTGGCCGGCCTCGGCCAGCGACCTGCCGCCGGCGACGATGCGGCGGCCGAGCAGCGCCCCGGCGCCGATACCGGTGGAGATCGTCACGTAGACAACGTCGGCGTGTTGCCGTGCGGCGCCGAAGTAGGCCTCGCCGACGGCCGCGAGGTCGGCGTCGTTGGCCAGTGACACCTCCACACCGAGGTGTTCGCCCAGGAGGCTCTCGTGGAGCGCGTCCGGCCAGTGCGGAGGCAGGTTGGGCGCGTGCTCGAGCCGGCCGCCGCGATGGTCCACCCGGCCGGGCACGCCGATCACCGAATGCCCCACGTGGGTACCGGCCAGCACGTCGCCCACCAGGTCCATGAGCGCGTCCGGGCAGTCAGCATCCCGTGGGGTCGCCTCAACCCGCTTCAACGTGATCTCACCGTCCGGTGCGACGACTGCGGCGCGCATCCGCGTCCCGCCGAGGTCCACGGCGAGCGTCCGAGCGGCGGGCTCAGTCATCACCGACCTCGGGGCAGTGCCAGCCGCCGTCTCCGGCGATGAGCGCGTCCGCCTCGGAGGGCCCCCACGTCCCGGGCTCGTAGCCCTTCACGGGCGCTCGGTCGGTGAGGACGGGGGCGACGATGCGCCACGCCTCCTCCACGCCGTCGGCACGCGCGAACAGCCGCTGGTCGCCTTCCATCGCACTGGCGAGCAGCCGGGCGTAGGCCTGCTCGCGGGGGCCCTCACGGCGCTCGTCGTAGTCGTAGGTGAGATCGACCGGACGGCTCTCCAGCGCGTCGCCGGGTCGCTTGATCTGCACCGACACCGCGACCCGCTCGCCGGGCTTGAGGCGGAACAGCAGGTGGTTGGGATGCGGCTGCTCGGCGTGCGAGCGGGTGAAGAACAGCCGCGGGGGGTGCTTGAACTCCACCAGGATCTCGGTCGCGGTGGTCGCGAGCTTCTTGCCGGCGCGGACGTAGAACGGCACGCCCGCCCACCGCCACGAGTCGATCTCGGCCCGCAGGGCCACGAACGTCTCGACGTCGGAGTCGGGAGCGACCCCGGCCTCGTCCCGGTAGCCCGCGTACTGGCCCCGGACGACGGCCCGTGGGTCCAGCGCGGGCATCGCGGAGAAGACCTTGACCTTCTCGTCCCGCAACGCCTTGGCGCCCGCGTCGACCGGCGGCTCCATCGCCACCATCGCCAGGACCTGGAGGAGATGGTTCTGGACGACGTCCCGCAGCGCGCCGACCTCCTCGTAGAAGCCGCCCCGTCCCTCGACGCCGAAGTCCTCGGCCATGGTGATCTGGACACTGGCGACGTAGTTGCGGTTCCACGCCGGCTCGAGCAGCAGGTTCGCGAACCGGAACACGAGCAGGTCCAGCACCTCCTCCTTGCCGAGGAAGTGGTCGATGCGGAAGACCGACTCCTCCGGGAACCGCCCGAGCACGCAGCGGTTGAGCTCCCGCGCCGACTCCAGGTCGCGGCCGAACGGCTTCTCGAGCACGATGCGCCCGCCGCGGTTGAGCCCCACCTCCGCGAGGCCCGCCACGACGGTGTCGAACAGGCTCGGCGGGATGGCCAGGTACACCAGCGGGCGTTCCCGACCACCCAGCGCCTCCACGAGCGACGTGTAGGTGGAACGGTCCCGGTAGTCCCCGCGGACGTAGCGGAGGGCGGAGGCCAGCCGCCCGAACGCCTCCGCGTCGAGCTCCGCGGCGTGCCCGACGACCGATGCCCTGACGTGCTCGACGAGCTCGTCGGTCCGCCAGTCGGTCAGCGCGACGCCCACCACGGTGTCCGGCAGGTTGCCCGTCCGTGCCAGCCCGTACAGGGCCGGGTAGAGCATCTTCTGTGCCAGGTCGCCGGTGGCCCCGAACAGGACCAGCGCGTCGCTCGTCACCCGATCGCCTCCCGGTTCAGTATCACAGAGTGCCGGATACGTGAGCCAGCTCACCAACGGGAGCACCGCCGCCGTGTGAACGTGGTGCCGTGGTTCGATGCTGGCGAGCTCCCGCCGGGCTCATCGTGGTCGCGTCCTTCGTGCTGGCCGCGTGCACCGCGGACGAGCCGGAGGCCGCGTCGCCGCAGGAGACCGGCGCTGCCGAGCCGGCCGACGGTTCGGCGACTGAGCCGGTGGCACTGCCGCAGGCCGACAACAGCCCGCGGGAGGACGTGCCGTCCGCATTGGACGACATGCGCGACCCGGCGTTCCCCGAGCCGCTCCTCGACCCGGCGCAGATCCGCTCCGGAGGGCCGCCTCCGGACGGGATCCCGGCCATCGACGAGCCGCGCTTCGAGCGGGTCGAGGACGTCGACTGGCTGGACGAGGACGAGGCGCTGCTGGCCGTGACCGTCGGCGGCGAGACCCGCGGGTACCCGTTCCAGATCCTGACGTGGCACGAGATCGTCAACGACACGGTCGGCGGGGTCCCGGTGGCCGTCACGTACTGCCCGCTGTGCAACTCCGGCGTCGGCTTCGACCGGCGGGTCGACGGGAAGGTGCTCGACTTCGGCACGTCGGGCCGGCTGTACGCGAGCAACCTGGTGATGTACGACCGGCAGACCGAGTCGCTGTGGCCACAGTTCACCGGCGAGGCCGCGGTCGGGGTGATGACCGGCACCAAGCTGGAGCCCATCCCGGTGTTCCCGGTCGGCTGGTCCGACTTCCGCGAGGCCCACCCCGACGCCTGGGTGCTCTCCCGCGACACCGGCCACTCGCGCGACTACGGCCGCAACCCGTACGTCGGCTACGACACCGACCCCGGCCGGGATCCGATGTTCGGCGCACCCACCGACGACGACCGACTGCCGCCGATGGAACGGGTGGTCGCCGTCGAGGGCGAGACCGAGACCGTGGCGGTCGTGCGGTCCGCGGTCGAGGACGCGGGCGTGCTCACCGAGACCCTCGACGGCCGGCCCGTGGTGCTGTTCTTCACGCCCGGGCAGGCCTCGGCGCTCGAGTCCGACCAGGTGGCTGGGGGCCGTGACATCGGCACCGTCGCCGCCTTCGACCCGACGGTGGACGGTGAGGTGCTGACGTTCGGTCGGGACGGCGAGGTGTTCACCGACGAGCAGACCGGCTCGACCTGGAACATCCGCGGCCAGGCCGTCGACGGCCCGCTCGACGGCGAGCGGCTGGACGGCCAACCGTTCATCGACACGTTCTGGAAGTCCTGGGTCGCGTTCGCGCCGGACACCCGGCTCGTCGACCCGCGATCGTGACGGCTTGGAGGCACATGGGAATCCGCGTCCGGCTGGCTCGGCTCGCCGCCGCCTCGGCCGCCCTCGTACTGCTGGGGGCAGGGTGTGCGTCGGACGGCTCGGGCGAATCGGACGGGGGCTCGGCCGAATCGGACGGGTCGGCCGAAGAGGAGAGCTTCACGGTGGTCGCTCACCAGGGAGAGGACCTGCTGGGCGGGTCCGAAGTCGAGTTCGGCTCGTTGCTGGGGAACGGTACGCCGGTCGTCCTCAACTTCTGGGCCGCGCAGTGCCCGCCGTGCCGGGCCGAGATGCCGTGGTTCCAGGCGGCGTACGAGGAGCATTCGGACAGCGTGCTGCTCGTCGGCCTCGACGTCGGCCAGTTCACCGGGCTCGGCACCACCGAGCAGGGCGCTCAGCTGCTCGACGAGCTCGACATCACCTACCCGGCTGGATACGCGGTGGACGAAGAGCCGCTGCGCCGGTTCGAGGTCACCAACATGCCGTCCACGGTGTTCTTCGACGGAGCGGGCGAGGTGGTCGACGCCCACGCCGGAGTTCTGACCGAGCAGCAGATCCGAGACCGGTTCGCGAGCCTGGCGGCCGATGCGCAGTAGCGTCCGGCGTTCGACGCGCGGGAGGGAGGCGGCCGCTCTCCTGGCGATCGTCCTCACCCTTGCGGCGGCAGGGGCGGCGGCGCTGGCGACCTCGGGCGTGGGCGGGCTCAACATCGTGGTGGACCGGGTCGCGGGGGAGTCGGCCGGGTTCGCCGGCGACCTGCTGCCACTGGGGTTCGCCTTCGGTGCGGGGGTGGCGTCCGCGTTCAACCCGTGCGGCTTCCCGATGCTGCCGACCTACCTCGGGCTGTTCCTCGCCGAGGGCGACCAGGGCTACCATCCGGGCCCCGCTGCCCGCGCGGCACGGGCCATGGTCGTCGGCGGCACGGTGACCGCCGGTTTCCTGATCCTGTTCACCGTGGCCGGAGTGACGATCGGTGCCGGCGCGCGGGCCCTGGTGGACTGGCTGCCCTGGATCGCGCTCGGGCTCGGTGTCGCCCTCGTGGTCGTCGGCGGCTACCGGCTTGCCGGCGGGTCGGTCTACAGTGCGGCGCCGGAACGCCTCGCCGCCCACCTCGGGGCTGGGGAGCGCGGAGTCCGGGGATATCTGCTGTTCGGCCTGGCCTACGGCCTCGCCTCGCTCAGCTGCACGCTGCCGATCTTCCTGGCCGTGGTCGGTGCGGCGGTCACCACGACTACGGTCTTGTCGTCGCTGGGAGCGCTCGTGCTCTACGCCCTGGGCATGGGCACGGTGATCCTGGCCCTGACGCTTGCGGCCGGGCTGTTCAAGGCAGCGCTCGCGGTGCGCCTGCGCCGGATCGCCCGGGTGCTGGACGTGGTCGGCACCGCCGCGCTGTTCGTCGCGGGCGGCTACATCGTCTACTACTGGCTCACCATCGGCGGGCTGCTCGCCGGCCCGGCCTGACGTCCCGTGGTGCGAAAAGCCGGTCAGGCGAACGTGCCCAACCAGGTGGTCACCGCGTAGAGGGCCGCGTACGTCGCCGTCGCGATGGCAAGCACGCCGAGCAGCCGCCAGCGCAGCCGGCGCACGCCGGCGATGCTGCACTGGTTGCGCCGGCGAAGTGACCACCAGACCAGCCCGGCCAGGACGGCGAGGCCGGCAAGCCGGAACCACCAGCCGTACTGGTCGGAGAGGTCGGTGGCCCATACGAACGCCGTGCCGGCGCTGACGACGCCGAGCAGGGCAAGGACGGCCGGGCCGACGCAGCACAGGATGCCGACCAGGCCGCCGGTGACGCCGATGCGCCAGGCCGGCAGCCGGTCGGTGCTGTTGCGCGAGGAAGTCGTTGTCACATCAAGCGAGTCTCAGAACGTGATGACCTGGTAGCCCGTGCTTACCAGGCTACGGATGCTCGGGTGGTGATCGTACTCCTCGAGCAGCTTGACATGCGCGTGGTGCACGCCCTCCTCGGCGTCGAAGGCGCGGGCGCAGTAGCCGCAGGCGCCGGAGACCACGTCACGGACCTGCTCGAAGAGCGGGTGTGTCTTGTGATCCGGGTCGGACAGCACGCCGAGCCACTGGGTGCCCGCTCCGTCGAAGATCAGCTGGACGTCGTCGCCGGACTCTCTGAACTCCTTCGTCGCGATCATCGCGTTGACCACGCGGCCGAGATCGCCGTGCGTCTCGGTGTCGGCGAGCACGAGAATGGCCACCCGATTCATTTGGTCTCCTCATCCGTCGGGTCGTTGGATCGGACACCAGCCACCTTGCGCGTCGTGGCGGGGCGCCGTCCGTGGGCTGGCACACACAGCGGCGAATCAGTGCGCTTCGGCCGGGCCGGCGTCGCCGGGGGGCCGCACCCCTTTTTTCGCGGTGTTGACGCAGGTGCCAACTTGTGTCCGCCTCGTAAACCCTCTGGTTCTCGGCCGCCCTCCGCCATCCTTAGCTTGGAGTCCGGCTAAGTAAAGGTTGTGCGACAACCTTTACTTAGCGG
>JBMCTR010000052.1:0-8209 GCA_048622955.1 Actinomycetota bacterium | reverse complement strand
GCGTCGAGGTGCCCATCGGCCGGGTCCGCTCATCGGGCGGCGACTCCTCGGGCGCGCGCCCAGCCGGCCGCTCCGCCTCGGCGCGGTCGAGCCAGCGCTCCCAGCGCGCCTGCATCGGGCGGACCATGCCACCGCCGACGCCGACGATGATCACACCGACGACGGCGGCGAGAGCGGCGATCAGGATGGGCGTGGTGACGGTCGTTGCCACGCCGATCTGGTTGAGCGCGGCGATCACACCCAGGGCGATGATGAACCACGATGTGATGTTCGCGAGCATCGGGCCGTAGGAGAGCCCACTCAGCACGCCGCCGAGGAGGTCGCGCACCACCCGTGCGATCGCGGCCGCGATGATGATGATGATGATCGCGACGAAAAGCTGTGGCAGCCAACTGATGATGCTGTCGAGCAGGTCACTGACCGGATTGTCGCCGAACACGCCGAAGGCGATCCACAGCACGATCAGCAACAGGGCATAGTAGACGATCTCAGCGAGTAATCCGGACGCGTCATACCTGGTGTTCTCCAGCGCCCGGCCGAACCCGCCGCGCTGCACCGCCCTGTCGAACCGCAGCCGCTGCAGCGCCTTCTTGACGAGCGTGCGCAGCAGCCTCGCGATGATCCAGCCGATGACCAGAATGAGCAAGAACAGCAGGAACATAGGGATGAAGTCGATGATCGCCTGAAGCGCGTCCTCGAAAGTCTGACCAACGTCGATCTGTGCCGGTACCAAGCCGGACATGGCACGTCACCTGATTTCCCCATCGTGAAAGCTGGCTACGGATCACGATATTTGACATTGACCGCGGCGCGCAGGGAAACCGACGATCAGGTGAAGTTGCGAGCAGGTCAGGGCGACGGAAAATCCTCGTGCGGCTCGTCCTCGAGTGCCTCGTTCATCGCTTCGCGCCACATCGGCCCGGGGAGGGTGCTGCCGAACGCCTGTGGCACGTACTCGCCGTTGTAGGTCCGGCCGTTGAGAGTGCGCTGCGGCGCCTCGAGGTCGGCGACGGCCGCGGCGGCCGCGAGTTGCGGCGTGTAGCCGACGAACCAGACCGCGACGCTCTCGTCCGTGGTGCCGGTCTTGCCCGCGGCGGGCCGCCCGTCGTCGAGCCGCATCGCGGAGCCGGTCGCGCCGTCCGACTCGATCACCCCGTGCAGCAGGTCGGTCACCGTGTCGGCGACGTCCTCCTCGAGCACCCCGTCGCACTCCGGTTCCCGTTCGACGAGCGGGTCGCCGGAACGGTCGCGGACCTGCTCGACCAGGAACGATTCGCAGTGCTCGCCACGGTTGGCGAACATCGCGAACGCCTCCGCCATGCCCAGCGGCGCGACGGTGTTGGAGCCGAGCGCGAAGGACGGGACCTGGTCGAGCGGCTGCGGCTCAGGGGTGTTAGGGACCTGCTTCCAGACCCCCGCGTCCTGGGCGATCCGCGCGGGCTCGCAGATGCCGGTCCGCTGCAGAAGCTGCACGAAGTAGGTGTTGGTCGACCACTCGGTCGCCTGCCGCATGGTGATCTCGCCACCCTGGGTGGAGTTCTGCGGTCGGTAGTCGGTGGGCCTCACCCGGGTCTCGCCGTTCTGGCAGATCTCGAACGACTCGCCGGACATGTCGATCTGGTCGGGCGCCTCGATCACGAGGTCGGGCTCCATGCCCTGGTCGATCGCGGCGGCCAGCACGAACGGCTTGAACGCCGAGCCGGCCTGGATGCCGTTGGAGCTGCCCATGGACTTGCCGACGGCATAGTTGATCATCGTGCGGCCCTCGCCCTGCGGGCCGTACTCCCGGGAGTTGGCAAGCGCCATGATGTGCCCGGTGCCCGGCTCGACCATCGCCATCGTCCCGACGGCGCCGTCCGTGGGCGCCACCCGATCGGCGACCGCCTCGGCCGCCGCCTGCTGGACGTCCGGCTCGATGGTGGTGACGATCTCCAGCCCGCCGGTGCGTACGCGGTGCAGGCGTTCGCCGGCGGAGTCGCCGAGCTCCTCCATGCGGCTGAGCTCCTCGAGTGCGTAGTCGCAGATCCAGGGCGCCCGGGAGGCGACGCACCCGCTCCGGGTCTCGTTCAGGTCCAGCCCCAGGTCGGCCTTGCGCGCTTCCGCCGCCTGCGCTTCGCCTATGGCCCCAACCTCGGCCATCCGGGTGAGGACGGTGTTCCGGCGTCCGATCGCGGCCTCGGGGTTGGTTGTGGGGTCGTACTCGGATGGGCGCTGGATGAGCCCGGCGAGCGTGGCCGCCTCGGTCAGCGTCAGGTCTTCGGCGGACGTGTCGAAGTAGTACCGGGCAGCGGCCTCCACGCCGTAGTTGGCGTGCCCCGGCGGGCCGCCGAAGTTCGCGATGTTCAGGTAGTTCTCCAGGATCTCGTCCTTCGGGAGCCGCCGCTCGACGGCCATGGCCAGGCGCAGCTCTTGAAGCTTGCGCAGATAGCCCGCCGGACCGGACGCGGCGAGCGCGTCCCGTCGTTCCCCCGCGCTGTCGGCCTGGTCGAGTTGCACGAGCTTGACGTACTGCTGGGTGAGGGTGGACCCCCCGGAGACAGTCTCTCCCGCCTCGATGTTCTGCAGCAGCGCACGAGTGGTGCCCTGGAAGTCGATGGGGCCGCGGTCGTAGAAGCGGTGGTCCTCGATCGCCAGGACGGCGTCCCGCAGCACCGGCGCGACATCGTCCAACTCCACTGGCGTGCGGTTCTGCTCGTAGAACACCGCCAGCGTGTTGCCCTCGCTGTCCACCATGCGCGACCGCTCGGCGAGGGGGGTGATGTCCAGGTCGGCCGGCATTTCGGCGAACGACTCCGCGCCCTCGCGCGCACCGAGCCCCAGGCCGCCCGCGATCGGGAGCGCCAGGCCGGCCACCAGCACACCGGCAAGCCCGCTCACGATGACGAGGAGCAGCAGACGGGGGGCACCGCGAACGATCGGTCCAACTCGCATCGCGGGCTGCTTACCCGACCAGCGCCGGCATTCACCCGTGTGCCAATCCACAAGGTCGGACGCTGTGGATTGGCACAGCGGCTGGACAGGTGCGCCGGATAGCGACACGATCGACTTGGCGGGCATAGCCGAAAAATCTCTTACGAAGGGGGCACTGTTGTCTCGTGGCGGCCGGGACCAGTTGGGTCCGATCGAGCGGCTGGTCCGGGTCCTGGCGGTGCTGGAAGGCGCCGGAAAGCTGGGCGCGACGCAGGAGCAGTTGCTCGACGTCGCCAACTACGGCGCCACCGGCCAGGACGAGAAGCGCCGCATGCTCAACAGGGACATCAGGTACCTCAACGAGTCGGGCTGGGACATCGAGAACGTCGCCGAGCCGGGGACGAGCGCACGGTACGTGCTGGCGCCGCGCGACATCCGGCTCCGCGTCGAGCTCGATACCGACGAACAGGCCGAGTTGGCGCGGGTGAGCCGGCTTGCCGGTGTCCACGAGTTCGCCGAGGCCGTGGGCACTGCCGCGCGGCCGAACGAGCGCCCGCCCGGCCCAGGCGTCCCGGATGCCGAGCCCGATGCCCGGTTGGCGATGTGCCTCGAGTCGGCCGCACACCGGCGCGTCGTCCACTTCGCCTACAAGGGTCGGCGGCGTACGGTGCACCCGCGGATCGTCCAGCCGGGACCCTCCGGCTGGTACCTGGTGGGCCGGGAAGAGGAGAGTGACAAGGAGAAGTACTTCGTGGTCGACCGGATGGGCATGGTGGCGTTCGACAAGCCCGGCACGGCCGAGCCGGCCGAGACCGCGGAAGAGGTCGGGGGCAGCACACTCGACCCGGCGACGTGGGCGGTCGATCCGCCGGTCGATGTCCAGGTCGAGACCCGGACGGAGTTCGCCGAGCAGGTGCGGCTGGCCATTCGTCCCGTGGTGGGGGAATCCGTCCAGGTGGACCGAACCGTCCTGACGATCCACGTGACGAACCGGTCGGCCTTTCTGCTGCGGCTCTACGGCCTGGGCACCCGGGTGCGGGTGCTCGGGCCGGAGGACGTGCGCGCCGAGATGCTGGACGAACTTCGGCAGCTGGCGGGTGCGGCATGACCACGCCGAAGTACGTGAGCCGGTTCGCGCGCGTGGCCAGCGCGATCCCCATCCTCGCGATGCACCCGGCCGGGCTCCGGCTGAGCGATCTTGCCGAGCAGTTGCACACGACCGAGGAGGAGCTGCGGGAGGAGATCCGGGCGTACTACGTGGCCGACCCGCCGGTCGACCTTGTCGGTGGCTACCGCCAACCTGTGATCGAGTTCGCGTCGCACCCCGGCGGCGAGGACTCGTACCTGGACGACGAGGAGTATCCGGACCCGGCCAGCGCCGCCTACGTGCGGCTGCGCGACCTGCGCACCGGGTTGGACGTCGGAGTGCGGTTCCTGTCTCTCGGCGAGCTCGCCGTGGTGTCGCGCACAGGCCACGACCTGCTGGCGCGGGAGCCGGACAACACGGTGCTGGAGGCCGCGCTGGAGAAGCTCGAGAACAGCATCCTCGACGGCGTCGACCGGGGTGGGCCTCAATGGCTGGGGGAGCGGGCGCGTGAGCTGCGGCAGGCCGTTCGGGAGCGGCGGCGGGTCCGGATCGTCTACGCGCGGGCCTGGCTGCCAGGGGTCGTGGAGCGGGTGATCGAGCCGTACCAGGTGGTCCACACCCGGCGGGGCTGGGAGCTCGACGGCGCCGTGGTCGGCAGCGACGACGCTGTGCGGACGTACCTGGTCTCCGGGATCCGCGAGCTCGAGATCCTGGACGAGACCTTCGACCGCCCGGCGGACGTGCTGGAGCGGATTGAGGCCAACCGGCAACTGCACGCGGTCGACGTGGTCGTGCCGCAGCACGCGCGCTGGGCGGTCGAGCTCTACGCGGAGTCGGCCGACCTGCTCGCCGAGGACGAGGACTCCGTCAAGCTGCGTGCCCACCTGCTGCCGCCGGTCGAGCAACGGCTGGGCCTGCTGCTGATCGCGGCCGGGGCGGACGCCTTCGTGGTCGAACCCGCGGAGCTGTCCGACGCGGGACGGGACGTCGCGCGCACCCTCCTCGAGCACCACCAGGATCCCTCAGGGCCGGTGGCCTGAGCCGGCATGACGCGGGGTCAGCTGCCCATTGATCAATGGCTTCGCGTCGTCTCCCGCAGGATCGTCGGGCGCGCTCCGCGGCACGTCCCGCCCCCTGACGGGACGTGCCACGGCTGCCGAGAGCGTCAGACGTGTACGCGCCGTGCTGGGAGGCGATGATCACCGCTTGTGGACCGCTCAAACCGGGATCGTCCTCTCGAGCACCGTTGCCAGTCTTGGTGAGTTCCGACCCTGACCACGGCTCGCAGGCGTGTCCGGTTCATCGGGCTGTCGAGGAATGTGCAGGTTCTTCTGCCGCGGCGGGAACCTCCGGGGCGGCGTCGCGTCTGTCCCTGCAAGAAGGCAGACGCGAAGGAGGCCGCGACAATGACGAACGTCACGCTCGACACGAAGGACCTGGAAGAGCGCGTCAAGCGGATGTACCGCGACGTGGCGGTGCACCCGGAGCAGGAGTTCCACTTCGAGACCGGGCGGGCGCTGGCCGAGCGGCTCGGGTACCCGCCGGCCGAACTGGACGCGATTCCGGGCGGCGCGATCGAGTCGTTCGCAGGCGTCGGTTACTTCCTCGACCTGGCCGCGATCGGCGCGGGGGAGACCGTGGTCGACCTGGGCAGCGGCTCGGGCATGGACAGCTTCCTGGCCGCCCGGCACGCCGGCGACAGCGGCCGCGTCATTGGCGTGGACGTCACGGACGAGCAACTGGACAAGTCCACCCGGCTGGCCGCCGAGGCGGGCGTGCGCAACGTCGAGTTCCGTCGCGCATACATCGAGGAGGCGCCGGTCGCTGACGGATCGGCCGACGTGGTGATCTCCAACGGCGTGTTCAACCTGGCGCCCGACAAGGAGGCGGTGTTCCGCGAGGTGGCGCGGTTGCTGCGGCCCGGCGGGCGGCTGGCGCTGGCCGACATCGTCACCGACAGCCGGCTTCCCGACGGCATCAAGTGCGACGCGGCGCTGTGGGCGTCCTGCATCGGCGGGGCTATGCAGATCGACGGGTACCGGGCCGCCATCGAGCAGGCCGGCCTGGCCATCGAGACGGTGCGGCCGAACGACCAGTACCGGTTCCTGTCCGACAGTGCCGTCGGCGCCTCCAAGGAGTGGGGCGTCAAGAGCATCTCGCTGCTGGCCCGCAAGGCGTAGCCAGATCGGCGCCGGGGAGAGGCGGCCGCCCTGGCATGGCGTGCTGTGTGCGTCGCACGTCGTGCTGACCAGGGCGGCCGCTTGGCGTCCGTACGGCAGCGAGGGTCCGCGTCCCATCTGGCGCTGCCTTTGCTCTGCACGCTGACAGGAAGCGCCGGCGCCAAGCCCTGGCGCCAAGCGTCGGCGCCGGCGGCGATTACCCGCGGGTGTAGGCCCGCGAGCGCCGGTGCAGCACCGCGACGGTGGCCAGCACAAAAGCAGCGGTGAAGCCTGCCAGCACGAGCCAGCTGTCGACGGCGTGGCCCGAGAACGTGTCCCCGTACCCGGCGGCTGCGAGCCGGTCGAGGTCGAGGCCGCGGCCGAGGCCCTCGAAGGCGTGGCGGTTCGCCATGGCCGCGCTGATGGCACGCCCGAGCGCGGCCGTGTCCGGCACCGGGACGACGGCGCCCGCGAATAGCACCTGCGGGGAGCAGAGCATAGGCAGGGCAAGGGCGGCCTGCGCGGTGTTGGTGACGGCAGAGCTGGCGAGCAGCCCGAGGGCGAGCGCGGACACCGCCTCGACGAGGACGGTGACGAGAAGCCCCGCATAGACGTCCCATCCCAGGGCGGGTAGCCGGTCGAGGGCGCGCAGGACACCGAGCAGGAGGACGTTCACCCCGGTCAGCACCGGCAGCAATACCGCGATCTTGGACGCGACGTACGAGCCGATGCCGACCCCGGCGAACCGTTCCCTCCGGAAGACGGCCTGCTCGCCGACGATCTGCAACAGTCCGTACGTCAGGCCGAAGAAGAAGCCCGCGAACGCGATCCAGAAGACCAGCTGGACCGGCCCAAGTCCGGTGGCGGTCGCGGCGTCGAACGCGCCACGCCGGAACAGCGTCGCCATCATCGCGGTGACGAGCACGGGAGAGCCCAGCAGCACTGCGAGGGTGAGCCGGTTGCGCACGAGCACCTCGGCGTTGCGCCGGGTGAGCAGCCACCACTGCCGTACCGCGCCGGGCCCGTACGATCGGGTCCCCGCCGCCGTGCCGGCCCGCGGGTTCGCGACGGGCTCGCGCCATGCGCCGAAGCGCCTGGCCCACTCGTGCGGCGGCGTGTCGTCGCGCGCCAGCCGGGTGTAGACGGCTTCGATGTCGTCGACGGCGAAGTAGCGGCGCGCCTCGGCCGGGCCGCCGGTGAAGGCGAGGTGCCCGTCCCTGGCAAGAACGACGACCTGGTCGCACCGCTCGACGGCGGCCGGCTCGTGCGTCGTGAGCACCACCGTCACGCCGTTGCTGCTGAGGCGCCGGAGCACGGCCATGACCTCGGCCGCGGTCGCCGGGTCCAGGCCGGACGTCGGCTCGTCGAGGAAACACAGCCGCGGCCGGGTCAGTAGTTCGACGGCGATGCTCGCGCGCTTGCGTTGCCCGCCGGACAGCTGGCGGACTGGAACGTCGCCGCGATGGGCAAGGTCGAGGTCGGCCAGGGTCTGTTCGACGATGCGGTCGACTTCGTCGCCGTTGATGCCGGCCGGCAGCCGAAGGCGGGCGGCGTAACGGAGCGTGCGCCGCAGCGGCATCTCGACGTGCAGGATGTCGTCCTGCGGCACGTACCCGATGCCGGAACCGGCGGTCGTGCCGGCGGTGATCTCGGCCCCGTCGTGGCGTACCGCACCGGACGACGGCGGCCGCAGTCCGGCGAGGACCTCCATCAACGTGGTCTTGCCGGCCCCGCTTCCGCCGATGATCGCGACGAGCGTCCCCGGCTCGATCGAGAGCGAGACGTCGTGCAGGATCTGTCGGCGACCGGCGTGCTGGCTCACGCCGACGGCGTCGATGCGTCCTCTCGGACTGCTGCTGATGGACGGGTCTGCGTACGTCGCGACTGCGGTCGAGGCGGGCATGGCGGTTGCTCTTTCCTGTTGCCGGATGACTGGACGAGCCGATCGTCCGCGCACCGCCTTCGCGGAACCTTCCCGCCCGGCTTGCTGCCCTTCCCCATTGATCACGTGAAGGGGGCCGGCCGGCACCGCGGTAGGCGCATGCGCCTACCG
>JBMCTR010000051.1:0-8228 GCA_048622955.1 Actinomycetota bacterium | reverse complement strand
TACACGTTCTCGCCACCGGAGATGTAGACGTCCTTGACCCGGTCGATGATGTACCAGTCGCCGTCCTCGTCGCAGCGGCCCACGTCCCCGCTGCGCAGCCAGCCGTCCGGCGTGAACGCGGCCTCGGTCGCGTCGGGACGCTCCCAGTAGCCGGGCGTTACCCCGGGCCCGCGAATCAGCAGCTCCCCCGGCTCACCGGGCGGGACGTCGCGGCCCTCGCCGTCGACGGCCTTCACCTCGACCATGACCTGCGGCTTGCCCACCGAGCCGGCCTTCTCGACGGCGTGCTCGGAGTCCAGCAGGAACACCGTCGGCCCCGTCTCGGTCATCCCCATGCCCTGCCGCAGCGTGATGCCCCGCGCGGCGTACGTGTGCACCAGGCTCACCGGCGCCGGGGCTCCCCCGGAGGCCCACACCCGCACGCCGGACAGGTCGGCGTCCGCGAAGCGGGGGTGCCGGGCCAGTTCCTGGTACACGGTCGGCACCCCGAACACCGCCGTCACGCCGTCGGCGAGCAGCCGCAGCGTCTCGTCGGGGTCGAACGCGCGCTGCACGATCGCGGTGCCGCCCGCGTACAGCGTCGGCATCGTGTAGAGGTTGATGCCGCCGGTGTGGAACTGCGGCAGCAGGTTCAGCGTGGTGTCGGCGGACGTGAGGTCGATGGCCGTGCCGATGTTGATGTGGTTGACCAGCGCCATCCGCGGCGTGTAGACGACGCCCTTCGGCCGTCCGGTCGTGCCGGACGTGTACAGCAGGTACCACGGCTGGTCCTCGTCGCGCTCCATTCGCAGCGGCGTCGCGGAGTCGGCGAGCGTGGTGCCGACGAGAGCCCGCGTGGCCCCGGGAATCCGGTCGGACAGCGCCGTCGCCTGCGCGTCGAAGTCCGCGCTGAAGACCAGCCCGGACGGCCGGCAGTCGTCGACGATCGCCGCCAGTTCCTCGGTGGCGAGCCGCCAGTTGAGCGGCACCAGCAGCGCGCCCAGCCGTGCGCAGCCGAACAGCAGCTCGAACATGTCGATCGTGTTCTGCGCCAGCAGCGCCACCCGGTCCCCGGCCCGGATGCCCCACTCGTCGCGGAGGAACGCGGCGCACCGGCTCGCCCGCTCGTCGACCTCGCCGTAGGTGCGCCGCGCGCCGCTGCCGGTGTCGACCAGCGCGACCCGGTCGCCGTCGAGGTCGGCGCGGCGGGCCAGAAGATCCGGGACCTGCATCGTCAACTCACCTCCGTGCCTCGTCCATGCCCCCCGAGCCGCCCCATCGCAGCACGCTCGCCGCCCAGGTGTAGCCGGTGCCCGCCGCGATGAGCAGCACCAGGTCCCCGTCCGCGACCTCGCCCGCCGCGACGGCGCGGTCCAGGGCCAGCAGCGGGTCGATCCCGCTCATGTGCCCGGTGTCGTCGAGGTAGGCGGCTCGCTGCGGGTCCACGCCGAGGGCGTCGAGCAGCGCGCCGTGGATCGAGCGCTTCATGTGGATGCCGCACACGTAGTCGACGTCGGCCAGCGCCGCGCCGGACCGCTTCAGCGCCGTGTCGGCGACCTCGACGAAGTTGCCCAGGGTCACCCGGTCGAGCCGCTCCTTCATCGCGGCGGGGTCGGCGACGTCGAAGTAGTGCCGCCTGTCCCGCAGGGTGGCCTCCGACACCGGCTCGACACTCCCCCCGGCGGGCACCTTGACGTCCAGGGAGAACGACCCGTCGGTCACCATGTGGCAGCCGAGCACCCGGTTGTGCTCGGCGTCGCCGGTCAGCAACGCGGCGGCCGCGCCGTCGCCGAAGTTGAACATGAACCGCGCCCGCTCGTTGCCGTAGTCCAGCAGGTGCGACTCGCGGGACGCTCCGACGACCAGGACCGTCGTGATCTCGGGCTCGGCCCGGATCAGGTCCCGGCACACCCGCAGCGCGACCGGCCCGCCGCAGGACACGTAGTCGAGCTCCAGCGCGAACGCCCTGCGGCAGCCCAGCCGGTGCGCGATCCACGGCGCCGCCTGCCAGACCATGTACTCCTTCCACTCCGAGCCGAAGTACACGACCGCGTCCACCGCCTCCGGGTCCGTGCCGGACTCCGCGAGCAGCCGCTCGGCCGCGGCCACCGCCATGTCGCTCACGTGCTCGCCGTCCGCCGCGATGTGCTTGCCCCGCAGCCCGAACCGGTCGACGATCACGTCCTCCGGGATGCCGGAGCGCTCGCCGATCTCCCCCGCGGTCATCCACCGGCCGGGCAGGTACGTGGCCGTCCCGAGCACGCCGACCGGCCGGACCCCGGCGCCCGCTGCGCGCTCAGCCACGCCGCACACTCCCGCGCAGCGCCCGGCCCAACCGGTCGAACAGGCCGGCCAGCCCTCCCGGCGAGAACATGATCAGCGCGACGAACAGCACGCCGAGGATGAACAGCGGCTCGGCCAGCGGGCCCTCGAGCCAGCCGGGCAGGGGGTCGAAGACCCCGCTGCGCGCCACGTCCGGCAACCGCAGCTGCAGGTACCCGAACACCAGGCCGCCGAGGGCGGCGCCCCACAGCCGGCCCAGGCCCCCGAGCACGACCATCACGATCAGGTTGAGCGTGAACAGCACGTCCGCGGCACCCGGCGTGGCGCCGCGCACGAGCAGCAGGTAGACCGCGCCTCCCCCGGCGGCCAGCATCGCCGAGAGCCCGAACGACAGCAGCTTGAACTGGAACGGCACCAGGCCGAGCAGCTCCACCCGGTCCTCGTTGTCGCGGATGGCCTGCCAGACCCGGCCGGCGCGGCTCGTCACCGCCAGCCGGCAGATCGCGAAGGTGAACAGGGCGAATGCGAGCGCCAGCCAGTACACCCACCGCGTGTTGACGACGCCGGTCAGCAGGTCCGGCACCCGCTCCGACACGAGGGACAGGCCCTCCTCGCCACCGGACACGCCCGCGGGGTCCGTCTCGACGAAGACGTGGAACGCCTCGGCGAACGCCAGCGTCACCATCGCGAACGCCACGCCCCGGACCCGCAGCGCGACCGACCCCGCCGCGGCGGCGACCAGGCCCGCGCCTACGATCGCGGCCGGCACGGCCATCAGGTACGACCACTGCAGGTGCACCATCAGCAGGTTCGTGCCGTACACCCCGAGCGCGAAGTACAGGGCGTGCCCGAGCGAGAGCAGCCCGGTGTACCCGAGCAGCAGGTCGTAGCTCATCGCCACGCCGGCGAACACCAGGCCGACGGCGACGACCTGCAGCGCGCCCGGCGCCGACAGCGGGCCGTTGAACAGCCCGGGGATCGTCACGTCGGCGAACGGCAGGACCGCGAGAACGAGACCGGCGCCCAGCATCGCGAACGGCAGTGCCCGGCCCCGGCGGGGCGGCGGCAGCGCGGCCGAACCGGACGTCGCGACCTGCTCCGTCGCGGGCGCACTCATCGCGCCACCTCCCCCAACAGGCCCTGCGGGCGCAGCAGCAGCGTGGCGGCGAGCAGCACCACGACGGTCAGGTCGCCGACACCGGCACCCGCGAAGTAGTTCACGTACTGCTGGATCAGCCCGACCCCCGCCGCGGCCAGGGCCGTGCCCTCCACGCTGCCGAGCCCGCCGATCACGACGACGATGAACGCGAAGATCAGCACATTCAGCCCGAGCTCCGGAGTCACGCCCGCGAAGAACACCGCTCCGAGCGCCCCGCCGACGGCTGCGAGCAGGCCACCGATCGCGAACACCAGGGTGAAGCTGCGCGCCACGTCGATGCCCATGGCCCGGACCATCGACCGGTTCTCCACCCCGGCGCGGATCACCAGACCGTGCCGGGTGCGGCGCAGGAAGGCGAGCAGCCCCACCAGCAGCGCCACGGACACACCGAGAATGATCAGCCGGCTCACCGGGATCCGCGCTCCGGCCAGCACGACCACGTCGCCGAACACGTCGGGCAGCGGGAACGTCCGCGGGTCGTACGAGAACCAGCCGCCCACCAGCGCGACGCCCGCGAGGCTCAGCCCGAGCGTGATCAGGATCTGGGTGACGTGGTCGCCGTAGAACCGGCGGACGAACAGCCGCTCCACGGCCCAGCCGAGGCCGAGGCCCACCACGGCGGCGCCGAGCAGCGCGACCAGGAACCGCGGCAGCAGCGGCCCGATGACCTCGAAGCTGGTCATGATCCACCACGTGGCGTAACCCCCGGCGGTGAAGAACAACCCGTGCGCCAGGTTCAGCACGTCCATCAGCCCGAAGATCAGCGACAGCCCGCTGGCGATCAGGAAGTAGACGCCGGCGAGCCCCAGGCCGGTCACGGTCAGCAGCACGAACACCTGCAGGCCGCTCATGCGCCCGCCCCCCTGCGACGGCCGACGCCGAGCAGCGACTGCGTGAGATCCTCGTCGGCGAGCAACTCGGCCATCCGGCCCGACCAGGCGACTCTGCCCTCGTCGAGCACGATCGCGTCGGTGGCCAGCGCCTCGGCCACCCGCAGGTTCTGCTCGACCAGCAGCACCGTCGCGTCCGCGGTGGCGCTGCGCAGCGCCGCCACGACCTCGTTGACGACGATCGGCGCGAGCCCTGTCGTCGGCTCGTCGATCAGCAACAGCTTCGCCGGGTGCAGCAACGCGCGGCCGATGGCCAGCATCTGCTGCTGCCCGCCGGACAGCGACCCGGCCTTCTGCTGCGACCGCCGCTCGAGCTCCGGGAACAGCTCGTAAACGACCGGCAGCCGCTCCTGCGCCCCCGGCCAGTGCAGGGCCAGCCGCAGGTTCTCGGCGACGGTGAGGTGGCTGAACACCTCGCGGTCCTCGGGAACGTAGGCCATGCCGCGCTGCACCCGCCGGTGGGTCGGCACGCCGTCCAGCGGATCGCCGCCGAAGACGATCTCACCGCTGCCCGGCAGCAGCCCGAGCAGCGCCAGCAGCGTCGTCGACTTGCCGGCGCCGTTGCGGCCGAGCAGCGCCGTCACCCGGTTGGCCGCGACGTCGAACCCGACGCCGTGCAGGATGTGCGCCTCGCCGCGGTGCACGTCGAGGCCCCGCACCCGCAGGACCGTCTCCGTCGCCTGTGCGGTGGCCATCCCTACGCCGCCTCGCCGAGGTAGGCGGACTGCACGACCGGGTCGGCCATGACCTCGTCCGGCGTGCCGGCGGTCAGCAACCGCCCGTGGTGCAGCACGACGATGCGGTCCGACACGTCGACGACCAACTCCATGCGGTGCTCGACCATCACGACGGTCCGGCCGCGGTCGTGCACCGCACGGACGACCTCGACCAGCGGTTCGACCTCCTCGGTGGAGACGCCCGAGGTCGGCTCGTCCAGCAGCAGCACCTCCGGGTCGGAGCACAGCAGCAGCGCGATCTCCAGCTTGCGCTTGTCGCCGTGCGACAGGTCCGCGACGGGGTCGTCGCGCCGGTCGGCCAGGCCCACCTCGTCGAGGGCGGCGAGCCCCGCCCGCGTGGCGTCGTCGTGCCAGCGCGGGCGGGCCACCACCGACAGGCTCCCGCCCCGGGCCGCCTGCGCGGCGAGCCGGGCGTTCTCAGCGACGCTGAGCGAGCCGAAAAGGCTCGAGGTCTGGAACGTCCGGCCCAGACCCCTGCGCACCCGGGCCGCCGGGCGCAGTCCGGTGATGTCCTCGCCGGCGAGGTGCACCGAACCGGACCGCGCCCGGTGGATGCCGCACACCAGGTTCAGCAGGCTGGTCTTGCCCGCGCCGTTCGGCCCGATCACCGAGAGGAACTCGCCGCGGTGCACGTCCAGCGTGATGTCGGACAGGATCGTGAACCCGCCGACACCCCAGGTGAGCTCCCGGGTGGCCAGAATGGGCACGTCAGCCTGCCTCCGGCGGTTCGGTGTCCTCGGGCGCCAGGGTCTCGAGGGTCTCGACCTCGATGTTGGCCGGGTCCTCGTCGATGTTCTGCATCGACGCCGTGAACATCGGCTGCAGCATCGCGTGGTCGCTTGCCCGGATGGTCTGCTCGCCCTTCGGGGCGTCGAAGGTCCACCCCTCGAGCGCGCTGATCATGCCGTCGACGTCGTCCGGGCCGGCCTCGCCGACCGCCCGCACGATCATCTGAGCGGCGACGAACCCGTCCGGCGTGAACAGGTCCACCGCGTCCCCGACCCGCTCGGCCATGGCATCGTTGACCGCGTTGTCCGGTGCGGTCGGGAAGTAGTGGCTCAGGAACAGGATGTCCGGGCCGGCCGGGCCGTACAGCGGCCAGGTGGCCTCGTCGGCCAGACCGGTGCTGACCGGGTAGTTCTCGAAGATGCCCTGCTGCGCCATGGCCTCCCACATCGCCGGCGTCGTGTCGCCGGCCCATGCGACGAACACGAGGTCCGGGTCGGCGTCCGAGACCTGCTGGACGAACGGGGTGAACTCGGTGGCCGACAGCGGCACCTCGACGGACTCGACCGTGGCGCCCTCCGCGCCGAGCACTGACTCCACGGCCGCGACGTTGGCGCCGCCGAACTCGGAGTCCTGGACGAACGCCAGCACGGTGGAGCCCTCCACGTCGTCGATGAGGCTCGCTGCTGCCGCGACGTCCTGGTAGGTCTGCCGCCCGGACCGGAACGTGTGGTCGTTGGCGCCGGTGATCGCGTCGGTCGCGGCCGGCCCCGAGATGAACAGGACGTCGTTCTCCTCCGCGAAGGGCGCCATCTGGACGCCGACGCCGGAGGACACGGAGCCGGCCAGGATCGTGACGCCCTGCCCGACCAGGTCGACCGCGGCGGAGATGGCCTGGTCCGGCTCGCCGCCGTCGTCGACGATCTCGAACTCGATGGGGCGGCCGTTCACCGCGCCGCTCCCGTCCGTGGCGTAGTCCAGCCCGGCCTCGAGCCCGTCCAGGTAGGCCTCGCCGTAGCTCGAGAGCAGCCCCGAGGTCGAGGTGACGACGCCGACGGTGATCGGTTCGCCGTCGGCCTCCTCCTCGTCCCCGGCGCCCTCGGTGGAATCCTCCTCGCTCGCGGCAGGCTCTTCGTCGCCGGTGGTGTCTCCGTCGCCGTTGTCGTCGGAACCGCAGGCGGTCACGGCGAGCATGGTGGCCGCTGCGAGCGCCACCACCCGTCCCGGCCGCAGCGATCGTGCTGTCGATATCACTTGTGCCCTCCCTACGAGCTCCGCTGCTCTTACCGCCGAGAGTTAAACGACATGTGAATCACCTGTCAAGTATTTGGTCCGCGCCGAGACCGGATCGCAACCCGCGGGAGGGCTCAGGCGTCCAGGAACGCGGCGGTCTCCGCGACGAACCGGGCCGGGTCGTCCCAGAACAACAGGTGGCCGAGGCCGGGCAGGACGACCGCCCGGCAGTCCGGGATCAGCTCCGCGAGCAGCGCCGCGTTGCGGACGTCGACCACTCGGTCCTCGTCGCCGTGCAGCACGAGCGTCGGGTGCGGGATGCCGGCCACGCGGTCGTCGAGGGCGTGGCCGGTCCCCGCGGCCGCCTGCGCGACCCAGCCCGCGGGATCCTGCAGGGTGGCCCGCCGGTGGTGCAGGATGCGCTGGGCCACCTCCGGCCGCTCGGCCACCGTCCGGCTCGCCAGCGCGTTGCGCACCGCCTGTTCCACGGCCTCGTCCGGCGGCAGCTGCGGCATCCGAGCGATCAACTCCGCCGTCGCCTTCGGCATCGGGTAGGCGGCCTCGCCGCCCGGCGTCGTGCAGACGAGCACCAGCCGGTCCACGCGCTCCGGCGCGCGCAGGGCGACGTGCTGGGCGATCATCCCGCCCAGGCTCGTCCCGACCAGGTGGGCGCGGCCCACACCGGCCTCGTCGAGCACCGCGAGCACGTCGCCGGCCATGGTCGCGGAGTCGTACGGCCCCGGCGGGACGTCGCTCTCCCCGATCCCCCGGTTGTCGAACAGCACCAGCCGGAACCGCTCCGCGAGCGGGCCGACCACCGGCTCCCAGCCCCAGCGGGCGTAGCCGAGCCCGTGGACGAGAGCGACCCACGGCGCGGACGGCCCGGCGGCCTCGACAGTCTCGTAGGCCACACCGACGCCGTCGTGGTACGCCACGCCATTGCGACCATTGCGCGTCGAGTGCATACGGACCGCCTCCCTCCCGGTGCTGCCGGTACCGTATGCCCGTGAGGCTGGCCGACCTGCTGGCGGGGTTGTCCCGGCTCGCCGACCTCGGGTTCGGGCTCCGCGCCGGCGAGGCGCTGCGCTCGTGCGCGCTCGCGACCAAGCTGGCCCGCTCCCTGGACCTGCCGGACGACGACGTCCGGGCGGCGCTCTACACGGCGCTGCTGCACCACGTCGGCTGCACCGGCTACGCCCACGAGACCGCCCGGCTGTTCGG
>JBMCTR010000050.1:0-8337 GCA_048622955.1 Actinomycetota bacterium | reverse complement strand
GGCCAACATCGTGCACGGCCCACGCGTGTGGGAGAGCATGGTCGAGGCGTACGAGTGCTCTACCGGCTGGCTGCCGTTCCGGCTGATGGCGGCGCTGCGCGCCGCCGAGGCCGCAGGTGGCGACGAACGCGGGCGACGGTCGGCAGCGGTCCTGGTGGTCCGTGCCGAGCGCAGCGGCCGGCCATGGCGGGACATGATCACTGATCTCCGGGTGGACGACCGCTCCGACTCCGTCGCCGCGATCAACCACATGGTCGAGCACAACTGGCGGTACCACCAGACGGTGACGGCGTTCGAGGAAGCCCTCGACGGAGCAGCGGACGCGGCGGTGGAGCGGCTGCCGCCCTACCCGGAAGGCGAGCGGCTCGACCCGGATCTTCTGCTGTGGCGGGCGATCGTGCTGGGCGCAGCGGGCAGGACGGACGAGGCACGCCGTCTCGGCGACGAACTCGTCCGGCGTGCACCGCACATGGCGCGCGTGGCTCGCCGCTTCGGGGAGTCCGGCCTGGTGGACCCGGACCTGCTCGCCGACGTCCTCCCCGGCTAGGTCCCGGTAGCCGGCGAAGCGGCGTTCCGCGCCAGCGTGCGGAGCAGTGCGTCCGGATCATCGTCGACCGCCAGCATCGCGCGGTGCTCCTTTGAGATGAAGCCTTCGTCCACCGCGTGGTCCAGGAAGCTCAGCCAGGGGCTGAAGTACCCGGCGACGTTCAACACCCCGAAGGGCTTGCTGTGCAGCCCGAGCTGGGCCCAGGTGAGGATCTCGGTCAGCTCCTCGAGGGTACCCATGCCCCCGGGCAGCGCGAGGAAGCCGTCCGCGAGCTCGGCCATCACGCGCTTGCGCTCGTGCATCGAGGTCACGACCCGGAGCTCCGTCAGGTCCTCGTGGGCGATCTCGCGTGCGATCAGGGCCTCCGGGATGACCCCGCGGACGGTGCCTCCACGGCTCAGGACGGTGTCGGCGAGGACGCCCATCAGGCCCACGCTGGCTCCCCCGTAGACCAACTCCAGACCTTGCCCGGCAACCGCTCGGCCGAGGCGCTCGGCGGAATCGGCGTAGTCGGGCCTGGACCCGGCGCTCGAGCCGCAGAACACGCAGACTCGTTTCATCGCTGGACGCGCCCCCTTCACGCTGCCGCGGCTCGGACACGGCCGAGCCTATGCGTCCCTCAGCGCCGCCGGTGGTACGGACCTCTCCCGGGCGGTGACCACTACGGCGGGCACCGCAGTGATTATCGGGCCGATATGTGGCAACGGGAGTGGCGACAGCGCGACATCCACACGGGGGAAGGAGCACCCATGAAGCGCGTCATCTCCACTGCGGCAGCGGTTTCCCTGCCGCTGGCTCTCGCGGTCGCAGGAACCGCACAGGCGGAATCGACCGGGAACGCGACGGTATCGGTTCTGCACGGCGTCCCCGGCCTGACGGTGGACGTCTTCGCGAACGGCGAGGAGTTGATCCCGGACTTCGAGCCTGGAACGCTGACCGATCCGCTGACGATACCGGCGGGCACCTACGACATCCAGATCTTCCCGGACGGGGAGGGGCCCGACGGCGAGCCCGCCATCGAGGCTCCCGGAGTGGAGGTTCCGGCCGGGGTGAACGCGACCATCGTCGCGCACCTCACCGAGGGCGGTGACCCGACCGCGACCGTGTTCGTCAACGACCTCACCGGGATCGAGGCCGGAGAGGCTCGCGTGGTCGCGCGCCACGTGGCGGCGGCGCCCGCCGTTGACGTGCGGGCAGACGGTGATGTGCTCTTCGAGGGCCTCACCAACCCCAACGAGGCGTCGGCCGACGTCCCGCCCGGCACCGTTTCCGCCGATGTGGTCCTGGCAGGCACAGAGGACGTCGTGCTCGGGCCGGCGGACCTCAACCTGGCCGAAGGCACCAGCACGATCGCCTACGCCTGGGGCAGCGCCGAGGAGGGAACCCTCGACCTCGCCGTGCAGACCGTCAGCGGCGTGGGCGGCGCGCCGGACGGCGTTCCGGCCGGTGAGGCCGGCTTGCTGGACTCGAGTTCGGGCAGCGGGGCCGGCTGGGCCCTCGGGGCGGTGGTCGCCGCCGCCGTCCTGGGCGTGTTCGTGGTGCTGCGGCGTCGCCTCACCGCGGGAGCAGACAACTGAGCAGGCCGAGAGGGGCCAGGCTCCGGAAGCTGCTCGGCCTGGCCCAGTCCGTGGCGCTCGCCGCCATGGTCGCGATGGTCACCTCCGGCGGAGGGGACGGCGACGTCCCCTCCGCCGGAGGGACGTCGCTCGACGCGCTCGAACGTCCGCCACCCGCGTCGGCTCCCGCACCGGCGGTCGCGCCACCACCCCCGGAGCCGGAGCCCCACCCGGCGGAGGCCGCGGACGTGGGCCGGTCGCCGGCGTCACCACCGCCCGTGGCGGAGGTGGACGAGCCCGCTCGTGTCCGCGTCGACGGCGCCCGCATCGACGCGGAGGTGGTGCCCGTGGGAGTCGCGGACGACGGCCAGATGGAGTTGCCGGAGCACCCCGACGTCGTGGGCTGGTACCGCCACGGCCCGGCGCCGGGAGACGGCTCGGGCTCGGCCGTGCTCGCCGGCCACGTGGACTCGATCGAGCACGGGCTCGGCCAGTTGGCCAGACTGCGGGAAGCGGAGGTCGGCGACGATGTGATCGTACGGACCGCCGACGGAAGGGACGTGCGGTACGCGGTCGTGTCCGTGGAGCGCACTCCGAAGGTGAGACTGCCGGCCGACGACATCTTCCGCCGGGACGGCGACCAGCAACTCGTCTTGATCACCTGTGGCGGTGAGTTCGACCGGAGCAGCAGCAGCTACGCCGACAACATCGTCATCACCGCGGTACCCCGCTGACGCGTCGCCCGGGACGGATTCGTGATACGCCGGTGGCTGCCGCCGGTGGTGGTACTGCTCGCCTGGCTGGTCCTCGGAGGGGTGCTCGGGCCCTTTCCCGGCAGGCTCGCGGAGGTCCAGCGCAACGACACCGCATCGTTCCTGCCCAGCGACGCGGAGTCGACCAGGGTGGTGGAGGTCCAGGACTCCTTCAACCAGGAGGACGTGATCCCCGCCTTCGTCGTCTTCGAGTACCGGGAACAGATCGGTGAACGCGCCGTGGCGGAAGCGGCGCGCCTGGCCGACCGGATCGCGGGCCTGGACCACGTCGTCGGCCGGCCCAGCCAGCCCGTCCCGAGCGAGGACGGGCTCGCGATCCAGTTCGTCGTCCCGCTCGACGGCTCGCAAACGCTCGAAGCCGGCGAGACGGTGGAACGGATCCGGCAGCTCGTGGAAGGCGCGGCCGCTGCGACCTATGTGACCGGTCCGGCCGGATTCGTCGCCGACCTTGGCGAGGCTTTCAGCGGCATCGACGGTCTCGTCCTCGGGGTCGCGCTCACCGTCGTGCTCATCATCCTGCTGATCGTCTACCGGAGCCCGCTGCTGCCGCTGGTTGTGCTCCTGTCGGCCGTGCTCGCGCTCGTGCTCGCATCCGCCGTGGTCTACTGGCTCGCCGACCAGGACTACGTCACGCTCAACGGCCAGAGCCAAGGAATCCTGTTCATCCTCGTCGTCGGGGCCGCCACCGACTACGCGCTGCTCCTGGTGGCCAGGTTCCGGGAGCAGTTGCGCCAGCAGAGGTCGGTGTTCGTCGCGATCCGGGCCGCCTACCGCGGAGCCCTGCTGCCGATCACCGCGTCGGGGTTGACCGTGATCTTGGGCGTGTTGACCTTGCTGGTCAGCGAGCTCAACTCGAACCGCAGCCTCGGACCGGTGGCGGCCACCGGCATCGCCATGTCGCTGGCAGCCGCGCTGACGTTCCTGCCGGCGGCGCTGGTACTGCTCGGCCGGGCGGCGTTCTGGCCGTTCCGTCCGCGGTACGAGCCGGAGCCGGCCCAGCGGGAGAGCGCCCGCCGGCACGGAGCATGGTGGCGCGTCGCGGGCCTGGTGGGCCGCCATCCGCGCCGCGTGTGGGCCGCGACCGCGGTCGTGCTTGCGGCGCTGGCAGCGTTCATCCCCCGGCTGGACGCGAGCGGGGTCGCGCAGGAGGAGTTGTTCCTGAACGAGGTCAACTCCGTCGCCGGCAACGACGCGCTCGCCGAGCACTTCCCGGCCGGCGCGGCCACCCCGCTGCTGATCGCGGCCCCTGCCGAGGACTCGGATGAGGCGATCGACGTCATTCGGGAACAGGATCGCGTGGTCCGGGTGTCTGCCGTGTCCGCCCCGGGGCCCGGCATGCAGCCGGACCCGCAGGCGCCCCCGGAGGTCGTCGACGGCCGCGTGCTGTTGCGAGCGACCCTGAACACCTCGGTCGACAGCGAGGCGGCTTTCGACACCGTCCGGGACCTGCGGCAGGAGTTGGACGCCGTGGACGAGGACGTCCTCGTCGGCGGCGAGCCGGCGATCAGGCTGGACACCAACGAGGCGTCCGCCCGGGACCGCAACGTGATCATACCGCTGGTGCTCGTCGTCATCTTCGTGGTCCTCGCCGTGCTGCTGCGGGCCATCGTGGCGCCGGCCGTGCTGCTGCTGGCCAACGTGCTGTCGTTCGTGGCCACGCTCGGCGTGGCAGCGCTGGTGTTCGACTTCGTCTTCGACTTCCCGAGCATCGACCCCGCCGTGCCGCTGTACGCGTTCGTGTTCCTCGTCGCGCTGGGGATCGACTATTCGATCTTCCTGATGACACGGGTGCGCGAGGAGTCCGCCGCGCTCGGAACGCGCGAGGGCATCCTCACCGGACTGTCGGTCACCGGCGGCGTGATCACGAGCGCCGGTGTGGTCCTCGCGGCGACGTTCTCCGCGCTCGCCGTGCTGCCGATCGCCTTCCTCGTTCAGATCGCGTTCCTCGTCGGGTTCGGCGTGCTGTTGGACACCTTCGTCGTGCGGTCGCTGCTGGTGCCGGCGCTGTCCTACGACATCGGCTCCCGTGTGTGGTGGCCGAACCGGCGACTCTGGCGGGGCGCTGACGGTCGCTAGACGTCGATCAGGAGGAACGCCTCGACGGACTCGGCCTTGCCCTTGACCAGGATCTGACCGAGTGTCTCGAGCCGCGCCCCTGGCAGCCGGCGGGCGGTCTCGGAGCCGATGAGGACCTGCCCGACCGGTGCGGCGCTCTCCAACCGGGCTGCGAGGTTCACCGTGTCGCCGATCGCGGTATACGTGCGGCCGCCCGCGGTTCCGAGGAGTCCGACCGCGGATGCACCGGTGTTGATCCCTATCCGGAACCGTGGCCAGTCCGGGTGCCGTTCCGCCACCTCACCGGTCACCCGCTGGATCGCCAGGGCCGAACGGGCTGCGCGCGCTGCGTGGTCCGGTTGGTCGCCGTAGGTGTTGAACGTCGCCATCAACGCGTCACCCACGATCCGGTCCACCTGCCCGCCGTGCCGCTCCACCACCGGCGGGACGGCGCCGGTGAAGTACTCGTTGAGCATGGCGGTGACCTCCTGTGGGGCGTGGCGCTCCGAGAACGCGGTGAACCCCTGAAGGTCCGCGAACAGCACGGTGATCTCCCGGGTGTCCTGCGCGGTCTGCGGCAGGTAGAGTCCGGCGAACCGCTCCTCGTGCCACTGCCGGTGCGCGGCGACCGCGACCATGGCGAACGCCGTGAGCATCAGGACATGCCACAGCCACCAGGTGAGGTGCCAGTTCCGCCCGACGGCGACGGCGATCTCGGCCTCTGCAAGCAGGACGAACGCCGCGGTCATGGTTGTGACCAGGGCCGTCGAGCCGGGATGCCGCGGCAGCCGGGCGTAGCGCACGACGGCGGCGGCGTACAGCGCGAGGCCGGCGACGGGCAGCACCACCAGCGGACCGGATGCGCGCTCGGGCGGTGCGCCGGCGTCGAGCGGCGGGACCTCCGCGAGCGACGCCACGCCCCAGACGAGCAGCACGGCGATCAGCAGGTACCGCAGGAGGGAAGACCGGGCCATGACCCACCTGGCACGGCCGGACGTCAGGTCGGCGCTCGACGCGGCGGCGAAGACCGCGGCGACCAGCAGCCCGACGGGAGTGGCCAGGGTGAACCCCGCGTTGGGTCCGGAGAGCAGCACGCCCGGCGTCGCCAGCGCGTGCATCCCGAGGAAGCCGGCCGCGGCGAGGAAGGCCAGCGAGACCAGGAACACGCGGGCGTCGCTGCGCCGCCGCGCCGCCGTCCCGGTGGCGTAGGCGAGGGCGACGCTGAGGGCGGCGGCCACCAGCACCAGCCAGAAGTGCGCCGGGTCGTGCTGCCAGGCGACGTCGAGTCGCGGCTCGACGATCAGCAGGATGAGCCCGATCAGGGGGAGGGCCAGCGCGATTGCCGCGACGGCGGTGCGGAGTCTCATCGCCCGCTCCCGCTCCCGGCCGGCAGCGGGCCGGGCTCGGGCATCCCGGCGAGGAACTCGTGCACCTGCTGGACCACCACAGAGCCCTCGCCCACGGCGGACGCGACCCGCTTGATCGACCGGCGCCGCACGTCCCCGACCGCGAAGACCCCTGGGACGCAGGTCTCGAATCCGAGCGGCGGCCGCTCCAGGGGCCACCGGCTCGCCGCGTGGCCGGTGGCCACGTCCGTACCGGTGAGCAGGTAGCCCCACCGGTCCCGTTCGACCTCCGCAGGAAGCCAGTCGGTGTGCGGTCGCGCGCCGATGAGCACGAACAGCGCCGCCGCACGCTCCGTCCACGTCCGTCCGGACCCGCGGTCGCGCAGCTCGATCCGTTCCAGCCGGCCCTCCCCGCCGCCGCCCACGACCTCGACACCGAACCGGACCGCGATGCCGGCGGATGCGATCTGGTCCTGCAGGTAACTCGACATGCTCTCGGCCAGCGAACCGCCTCTCACAAGGAGGGTCACGGTTCTGGCGTACCGAGCGAGGTACATAGCGGCCTGGCCCGCCGAGTTGCCGCCTCCCACGACGAAGACGTCCTCGCCGGCCAGCGCTCCGGCCTCCGACACGGATGCGCCGTAGAAGACGCCGGCGCCTTCCAGCGCCTCCAGTTCGGGCACCGCGATGCGGCGGTAGCGAACCCCGGTGGCCAGCACAACGGCCCGGGCACGCGCCTGCTCGCCCTCGCCGGTGACGAGCACATGCCGGCCGCCCTCGCGGGACAGCCGGGCAGCCTCGCGCATCAGCAGGAAGCGGGCGCCGAACACCCACGCCTGCTGGTACGCGCGCTGGGCGAGCTCGGCGCCGCTGACGCCGCGGGCGAAGCCGAGGTAGTTGCGGATGAGCGAGCTGGAGCCGGCCTGCCCGCCGATGGACTCCCGCTCGACCACGAGTGTGCGCAGGCCTTCGGACGTGGCGTAGACCGCGGCCGCGAGACCGGCGGGACCGGCGCCGATGATGATCACGTCGAACGTCGAGTCGGCCTCCAGCCGGGTCGCCACGCCGTACGCCTCGGCGACGTCCGCGTTCGTGGGGTCGACCAGCGTCCTGCCGTCGTGCAGGATCACGACGGGAGCGTCGATGCCGGCGAGGCCCGACTCCTCCAGCAGCTTCCGCCCACTCGCGCTGTCGCTGGGGTGGTAGTCGTGCGGAACCCCGTTCCTGGCCAGCAGGTTGCGCAGTTCGTACGCGCGCGGCGACCACTGCGCCGCGACGACCGTCACCTCCCGCCGCCGCGGGGACGCCGCCCGCTCCCATTCGAGCAGCAACTCCGTCACGGTGCGGTGGAAGTACTCGTCGGGCGTCCACCACGGCTTGATGCCGTAGTAGTCGATGCGGCCCTGGCCCATCAAGCGGTGGATCGCGTCGGCCGTCGAGCGGTCCGCCCATTCGCCCCACCGGACCATGAGCAGCCGTCGCGCTGCGGGCCAGCGCGCGTGCACCCGGTCGAAGAGCTCTTCCTCGGCGCGGCGTCCTGACTCGTCCCGGCTGCACAGCGCCAGGCACACCGCGGCGCCGGCCTCCCAGAGCCTGTCCAGCGCGGCCAGCCCCGCGGCATGGGAGAGCTCGGTGACCAGGTCGTAGTCGTTGGCGTACCGGCGCTCGAGCTCCGCGGAGATCCGGTCACGTGCCTCGCGGTCGCCGTCGATGACGACCATGACCGGGCGACCGCTCAGGTCTCCGCGCGCGTTTCCGGGCTGCGAGCCAGTCACGTGCAGTCCCCTGTCGGTCGTGCAGCCCCGCGCGATCCGCAGGCCGTGTTACCTCGAGTGTAGGCCGATGTCATGCATTGTTGTGCATCGCGCGTCAGCCCTCGCGCAGCACATCGTGGCCGATGTTGCGCAGCCGGTGCCGCCGGCGCTCGTTGCCGGCGAGTTGGTCGGCCGGCACGCCGGTGGTCTCCTCGTCGTAGATGTCGATGACCTTGCGCATCACCTCGACATCGTTCGAGGTGAGGTCGGTCCGCCGCTTGCCGAGGATGCTCACGACGGCCTCCC
>JBMCTR010000049.1:0-8348 GCA_048622955.1 Actinomycetota bacterium | reverse complement strand
GCGGCGATGGTGACCGACCGGGTGGACGGCCAACTCGCCCGGCGGCGCGGGCTGGTGACCGACCTGGGGAAGATCGCCGACCCGATCGCGGACAAGGCGCTCACCGGAGCGGCGTTCATCGGGCTGTCGCTGCTGGACGAACTGCCCTGGTGGGTGACTGCCGTGGTGCTGGTCCGGGAGTGGGGGATCACCGCCCTGCGGTTCGCCGTGATCCGGTACGGAATCCTCCCCGCGAACAGGGGCGGGAAGCTCAAGACGGCGCTGCAGGCACTGGCGCTGGTCCTCTACATCCTGCCGCTGCCGGACGCCTGGGTGCCGGTGCAGGCGGCGACGATGGCGCTCGCCGTGGGCGTCACGATCGTCACCGGCGCGGACTACGTGGCACAGGCGCTCCGCCTGCGCAGGGACGCGCATGCCTGACGCCGTGTCGGAACCCGGATCTGGTTCCATGCCTGATCCCGGGCTCGATTCCGTGGCGGAGAGCGTGGTCCGGGAGCTGTCCCGGACCGGCGCCACGGTGGCGACGGCGGAGTCGTTGACCGGCGGGCTCGTCGCGGCGGCGCTGACGTCCGTTCCGGGGGCCTCGGTCGCCGTGCGGGGAGGCGTGGTCGCGTACGCGACCGACCTCAAGACGTCGCTGGCCGGCGTCCCGGCTGACCTCCTCGACCGCAGCGGGCCCGTCTCGGCGGCGACCGCGTCCGCGATGGCTTCCGGCGCGCGCCGGTTGTGTGACGCGACCTACGGTGTTGCCACTACCGGCGTCGCGGGTCCGAACTGGCAGGACGGGCACCCGCCGGGAACGTTGTACGTGGCGGTCGCGGGGCCGCGCGGCGAGGTCACCGACGCCCCCGCCGGGCTGCGGGGCGACCGCACGGCGGTCCGGAACGCCGCCGTGCGCTGCGCTCTCGACCTGCTGCGCCGAGTCGTGGCCGGGGCCGCGGAATCGACTCCCCGGTCGCAGCGTTGACCGTGACACGGCACCGGCATGATGGGTTCGGAGCGCAGCGGCGGTACCGTGGTAGTGACACACGGCCTCACACGACGCAGAAGGGAGTGGCCGGTGGTTCTCGTCAGGCGTTTGATCGGCGACGTCCTCCGCCGTCGTCGAACTGCCCAGGGCCGCACCCTTCGCGAGGTGGCCGCCGCCGCCCGGGTCAGTCTGGGCTATCTGTCCGAGGTGGAACGCGGGCGCAAGGAGGCGTCCTCCGAACTGCTCGCCGCCATCTGCACCGCGTTGGACCTGCCGATCTCCGAGGTGCTGCGCGAGGTCAGCGACGAGATGCTGCAGGTCGAGGTGGCGGCCGTCGGCGCGCTCACTGAGCTGCGCCCGGAGCCCAGGGAGACCGACGAAGACGTGCTCGCGATGGCGTGAGTGCTGCCGGGCGCCGAGTCCGGTTGACCGTCGTCAGGTTCGTTGCGATCCAGTCTCGATTGGTGCTCAGCCCGGGAACTATATGTCGAATGCGGCGTTTGTCCGGTTTCGGTGCTGCTACATTCGAGCTATAGCCCGGGGACGCGGGCAGACCGAACCGGTCGTCCGGGGGTTGCGTTGTCGGAGCCGCCGGGTGGGCTGCGGTTGTACGCTACATCGAGGTCTCGATGCGGTGGTGACGCCGTCACAGGGGACGCCAAGGGAGACGTTGCCGACATGGCGGTACCTGTGCCGTCCTTCCAACAACTGACGAGGTGACAGTGGCTGCGGTAAGCGCAGAAGGTCTGTACAAGGTGTTCGGCAGGCGGCCCGAAGAGGCTGTCCGGATGCTGGAGGAGGGCGCAAGCCGCGAGGACGTGGAGCGCCTTGGCGCCATCCCTGCCGTCATTGACGCGTCTTTCGAGGTCGAGCCCGGCGAGATCTTCGTGGTCATGGGCCTGTCCGGCTCCGGGAAGTCGACGCTCATCCGGATGCTCAACGGGCTGTGGGCGCCCACCGCCGGGAAGGTCTACATCGGCGACGACCTGGTGAGCGATCTTCCTCCGGCGCAGCTACGGGTGCTGCGGAGCCAGCGGATGAGCATGGTCTTCCAGCACTTCGCGCTGCTGCCGCACCGCACGGTCCTGGAGAACGCCGCCTACGCGCTCAACATCCAGGGGCGGCCCAAGGAGGAGCAGGACGAACGGGCCCGCGAGGCGCTGCGACTCGTCGGTCTGGAGGGCTGGGAGGAGAGGTTCCCCGTCCAGTTGTCCGGCGGGATGAAGCAACGGGTCGGCCTGGCCCGGGCGCTGGCGTCGGGTACCGAGATCATGCTGATGGACGAGGCGTTCAGCGCGCTGGATCCCCTGATCCGGCGGGAGATGCAGGACGAGCTGGTCAAGCTGCAGGCAAGCCTGTCCAAGACGGTCGTGTTCATCACGCACGACCTCAACGAGGCGATGCGGCTCGGCGACCGGATCGCCATGATGCGCTCCGGCCGCATTGAGCAGATCGGTACGCCCGAGGAGGTCCTCCAGGACCCTGCCAACGACTACGTGGCGCAGTTCACCGCCGACGTCGACCGTACCCGCGTGCTGACCGCGTCGAGCGTGATGGAGCCGGCGAAGTCGGTCGTGGGCGCGGGCGTCGGCCCCCGCGTGGCGCTGCGGGAGATGCGCGAGAACCAGATCAACGCGGCGTTCGTTGTTGCCCCAAACGGCAAGCTGCAGGGCATCGTTCGCGACGAGGACGTCGTCCAGGCTGCCAACCGTGGCGACAAGACCCTGGATTCGATCCTGATGAGGGATGTCGCCTCGGTCCGGCAGGACACGGTCCTGGCTGAGTTGTTCGCGCCGTCGGTCGAGTCGCCGCTGCCCCTCGCCGTCGTCAATGACGACGGGAACCTGGTCGGGGTCGTTCCTCGGGTGACGCTGCTGTCGGCGATGGTGACCATGGGCGAGCAGAAGCCGGAGACTCCCGCGCGCGCCGAAACGTCGATGTCCGGTTCGGCTACGCCCGGCGAGATGCCCGCGCCCGACGAGAACCTCGAGGTCGAGACGGAGAAGGCGCGCTCCCGGCGTGGCACCGGCGCTGGAGGAATCGGATGACCGATCAGGGCTTCGATCCGCTCAACCCCGACCTGCCGGTCGGGGACTGGGTCAACAGCGTTGTCGAGTGGTTCACCGACACCTTCGACCCGCTCCTCGACTTCCTCGACAGCACTCTCGGGGGTGCCTACGGCACCCTCAACGCGGCGCTGCAGGCTCCACCGTTCATCGCGCTGATCGTCGCTCTTACCGCGATCGCCTGGGCCGTGCGCTCGTGGAAGTTCGCGGTTTTCACGTTGGCGGCGTTCTACCTGGTTGCGGCGATGGGCGCATGGAGCGCGGCGATGGAGACCCTCTCGCTGATCCTGCTCGCGGCGGCGGTCGCGGCGGCCCTGGCCATTCCGATCGGGATCCTCGCCGCCAAGTCCCAGGTGGTCAGCCAGGTGGTACGCCCGATCCTGGACTTCATGCAGACCATGCCGGCACTGGTGTATCTCCTGCCCACGCTGTTCGCCTTCGGCATCGGCGTGGTCCCCGGCATGATCTCGACGATCGTGTTCGCCATGCCGCCCGGCGTCCGTCTCACCGAACTGGCCATCCGCCAGGTCGACCACGAGGTGGTCGAGGCCGGGCAGGCGTTCGGGTCACCGCCGATGCGCATCCTGCGGCAGATCCAACTGCCGCTCGCGCTCCCCACGATCATGGCAGGCATCAACCAGGTCATCATGCTCTCGCTGTCCATGGTGGTGCTGGCCGCGTTCGTCGGAGCGGCGGGCCTCGGGCTCGACGTCATGCGTGGGCTGAGCACGTTGAACATCCCGATCGGTGTCGAGGCCGGGCTGGCGGTCGTCGTCCTGGCCATCTACCTCGATCGGGTCGTCGCTGCGCTCGCCGACCGCGCTCCCGTGGTGCGAGCCAGCCGGGTCCGGGACTGAGTTCCGGACTGTGCGTAAGTCGCACGACAAAGGAAGAAGGGAAGAGGAACACACAATGCGCAGATCCAGACTCACTGGAGTGACGGCGAGCCTGCTCGTCGGCGGACTGCTCCTCGCCGCCTGCGGCGAGGACGGCGACGACGACACCGCTGCTCAGGACGGTGAAGCCACCGAGGAAGAGGCGCCGGCCGACGACGAGTCCCCCATGGAGGAAGAGGACGGCGAAGCGGCGCCCGAGATTCAACTGATCAGCGAGGCCGACACGGCCACTTGCGATCCGACCGCGAACGCTGCTCCGATCCCCGATCCGGAGGGAACCGGCGAGGATCTCACCGAGATCAACTTCGCCAACTTCAGCGGCTGGGACGAGAACTACGTCGTCTACAACCTGGTCAAGTCGGCCCTGGAGGAGCAGGGCTACACCGTCAACGCGACCGAGCTCGAGGCGGGCGCCGCGTACCAGGGTGTCGCCGGCGGCGACGCGGACGCGCTCCTCGACGCCTGGCTGCCCAACACGCACGGGTCCAGCTACGTGGACATGGACGCCGAGGAAGGCGCCCAGCTCGGCGACTCGCTGCAGGATCTCGGCTGCTGGTTCGACCAGGGCTTCCTGACGATCGCCGTGAACGCGGACTCGCCCGCGGAGTCGCTGGCCAACCTGGCCGACTACCAGGAGGAGTACGGCGGCCGGATCGTGGGCATCGAGCCCGGCGCGGGCCTGACCCGCACCACCCGGGAGCAGGTCATCCCGACCTACGGCCTCGACGACTGGGACTTCTCGACGTCGTCGAGCCCCGCGATGCTCGCCGAGCTGGAGTCGGCCATCGACGCGGACGAGAACATCGTCGTGACCCTGTGGCACCCGCACTGGGCGTACGCCGCGTTCGACATCCGTGATCTCGAGGACCCCGAAGGGGCGCTCGGCGACGCGGAGCGGCTGTACGCGCTGGGCCGTCCGGGGTTCGCCGAGGACTACCCGAACGTCGCGCAGCTGCTCCAGAACCTGCACCTGACCGACCAGCAGCTCCTTGAGATCGAGGACCTGCTCGTCGTGCAGTACAACCGGGAGCAGAACGAGCGGGCCGTCACCGAGTGGCTCGAGGACAACCCGGACTTCATGGAGGACTGGAGGGCCGGCGAGCTCTGAGGTTGACCAGCTGAAGCACGGAACGGGTGCCCCTGCCGACGCGGCGGGGGCACCCGCATGTCGGCGGGCCGGTGGCGTCGCGCCTCTGCCAGGATGCTGCCCGTGCCGTTCTACGCCGACCTGCACATCCACTCCAAGTACTCGCGTGCGTGCAGCCGGGACTGCGACCTCGAGCACCTCGCCTGGTGGGCACAGCGCAAGGGCGTCGCGCTGCTGGGGACCGGCGACTTCACCCACCCCGCGTGGTACGCGCACCTGCGGGACCTGCTCGTCCCGGCCGAGCCCGGGCTGTACCGGCTGCGGGACGACGTCGAGCAGGAGATCGGGCGCCGGCTGCCGGCCGGCTGCCGACGGGCGGTGCGGTTCATGCTCTCGGTCGAGATCGCCACGATCTACAAGAGAGACGGCCGCACCCGGAAGGTGCACCACCTGATCTACCTTCCGGACTTCGACGCCGCCGACCGCTTCACGCGCATGCTGGGCCGGATCGGCAACCTCGGGTCGGACGGGCGCCCGATCCTCGGCCTCGACTCCCGCGACCTGCTGGAGATCACCCTGGAGTCCAGCCCGGACGGCTACCTCGTCCCGGCGCACGTGTGGACGCCGTGGTTCTCCGCGCTGGGCTCGAAGTCGGGCTTCGACGCGGTGGCCGACTGCTACGCGGACCTGGCCGGGCACGTCTTCGCCGTCGAGACCGGCCTGTCGTCTGATCCGCCGATGAACTGGCGGGTGTCCTCGCTCGACCGCTACCGCCTGGTGAGCAACTCGGACGCGCACTCGCCGCCGGCGCTCGCCCGGGAGGCGTCGGTCTTCGGCACCGACCTGGACTACTACGCGGTCCGTCGGGCGCTGGAGACCGGCGAGGGCTACCTGGGGTCGCTGGAGTTCTTCCCGGAGGAGGGCAAGTACCACCTCGACGGGCACCGGGCGTGCGGCGTCCGGCTCGAGCCGGCGGAGACCCGGCAGGCGGGCGACCGGTGCCCCGCCTGCGGCAAGCCGGTCACCGTCGGCGTGTTGCACCGCGTCGAAGCCCTCGCCGACCGCCCGGAGGGCGGCCGTCCGCCGGGCGCCGCCGGCTACCGGAACTTCATCCAGCTGCCGCAGATCATGGCCGAGATCCTCGGCGTGGGCCCGAAGTCGAAGGGCGTGGCACGGGCGGTCGACGCGCTCGTCGCACGGCTCGGGCCGGAGCTGGGGATCATCGAGCAGACACCGGTCGACGAGATCGAGGCGTCGTCCCCGCTGCTCGCGGAGGCCGTGGCGCGGCTGCGCCGGGGCGAGGTGAGCAGGCAGGCGGGCTACGACGGTGAGTACGGCACCATCACCGTGTTCGCGCCGGGCGAGCTGGACCGTCCCCGCGGCGTGCCCGTGCTGTTCGACGTGGAGGACCCGGTCGCGGCCCCGGAGGCGGACGCCTCGCGGGTGGCGGTGGCGCCGCCGGCAGGCGAGCACGGGCCGGCCGGGAAGGCAACGGACCGCGGCGAGGTGCCGGAGCCGCTGCCGGGGACGGAGAGCGTCGCCGGCCCGCTGGCCATGCTGGACAACGAGCAGCGCGCGGCCGCGTCCGTGACGGAGGGCCCGCTGCTGGTGGTCGCCGGGCCGGGCACCGGCAAGACCCGGATGCTCACTCACCGGATCGCACACCTGATCCGCGAGCGGGGCGTGCCGTCCGGGCAGTTCCTCGCGGTGACCTTCACCCGGCGCGCCGCGGCGGAGTTGCGGGAGCGGCTCGGCGCCCTGGTGCCGGAAGAAGCGGACGGGGTCACCGTCACGACGTTCCACGGGCTCGGCCTGCGCATTCTGCGGGAGGCGCCGGACCGCGCGGGGCTGTCGCCCGCATTCCGTGTCGCCGACGACGCGGAGCGGCTCGCGGCCGGCGAGGAGGTCACGGGGTCAGCCCGGGATGCCCGCCGGCTGCTGGCCGAGCCGACCGCCGGCGCGGACGACGACCGGGCGAGGTACGAGAAGGCGCTGCGCGCCCGGGACCTGGTGGACGTCGACGAGCTCGTCCCGCTGGCGGTCGCCGTGCTCGCCGAGAGCCCTGACCTGCTGGAACGCCTGCGGGCCCGGTGGCGGCACGTGTCGGTGGACGAGTACCAGGACGTCGACGAGCCGCAGTACCGCCTGCTGCGGCTGCTCGTCCCGGTTGGCGGCAACATCTGCGCGATCGGCGACCCGGACCAGGCGATCTACGGCTTCCGCGGGGCCGACGTGCGGTTCTTCCTGCGGTTCGCGGAGGACTTCCCGGACGGGCAGCGGCGGCAGCTGACCCGCAACTACCGCTCGACCGTGCCGATCGTGGCCGCGGCGTCGCAGGCGATCCGCGCGGCCAGCCTCGAGCCCGGCCGCGTGTTGTCGGCGGTGCACCGCGACCCCCAGGCGCCGCTGGTGCGCACTTGCCGGGCCGCGACGCCGGAGGACGAGGCGGAGTTCGTAGCCCGCAGCATCGACCAGCTCATCGGCGGGTCGTCGCACCACTCGCTGGACAGCGGACGGGTGGACTCCCGGGAGGTCGCCGCCCCTGGGCTGTCGTTCTCCGACGTGGCCGTCGTCTACCGGACCGACGCGCAGGCCGAGGCCGTCGTGGCGGCGCTCACGCGGGCCGGCATGCCGTTTCAGAAGCGCTCGCACGACCGGCTCGCCGAGCGCCCGGGCGTCGCGGAGATCGCGCGGGAGCTGCGGCTCGCCGACGGGGAGAGGGCGGCCGGGGATCTGGCCGGCCGGGTGCGGCGGGTGGCGGCCGCGCTGCTCGACCGGCCGGGCGGTGGGGAGGAGCGCGTCGCGGAGATCAACAACGCGGTCGAGCTGCTGCTGCCGCTCGCTCAGCGGTGCGGCGACGACGTGCCGCGGCTGCTCGCCGAGCTCGCGACCGGGGTGGAGGTGGACGCGCTCGACCCGCGCGCCGACCGGATCTCGCTGCTCACGCTGCACGCGGCGAAGGGCCTGGAGTACGCCGTGGTCTTCCTCGTCGGATGTGAGGACGGGCTGCTCCCGCTGCGGCTTCCCGGCCGCGAGCCGGACGCCGACCAGGTGGCCGAGGAGCGGCGGCTGTTCTTCGTCGGCCTGACCCGGGCCCGGCTGTTCCTCTACCTCAGCCACGCCCGGCAACGGTCGCGCCACGGCACGCGGTACGAGACCAGGCCGTCGCCGTTCCTGGGCGCGATCGACTCCGCCCTGCTCGAGGCGGTGGGCGACAGCGCGGGCCCGTCGCGGCGGCGTGCCCGCCAGTCCCGCCTGTTCTGACCGCGGCGGATGTGGGTTCGATCACGTTCGGCAGGGGTGCCCCTACCGCACCAGGTCCGCAGACC
>JBMCTR010000048.1:0-8556 GCA_048622955.1 Actinomycetota bacterium | reverse complement strand
GGCCGGCAGCGGCGTCGCCAGGTCGGGCCGGGCGCGCAGCAACGCGGCAAGCTCCTCGTCGGAGCGTGCGCGCAGGTCGTCCGCCAGGCTGCGCGGTGCTGCGGTGGTCGCCGTCCCCATCCCTCCTACGGTACGGCCCAGGACGGTGTTCCCAGCCTCCGGCGCCACGACGGCCGGGTACGGTGTGCGAGACTGCGATCATGCGGTACGGCCTCAAGCTCTCGCAGCGAGCACCGGTCGACGAGTACCGGACCGTATGGCGCGTCGCCGACGAGGCCGGGTTCGACTCGGTCTGGAACATGGATCACTTCGCCACGCTTGGCGACGATCCGAACGGGGACATCTTCGAAGCGTGGACGTTGCTCGCCGCGATGGCGGAGGCGACGTCCAGGGTCAGGATCGGCTGCCTTGTGACGGGCAACACCTACCGGCATCCCGGTGTGCTCGCCAAGATGGCCGTCACGGTCGACCACCTGTCCGGCGGCCGGCTCGAGTTCGGGCTCGGCGCCGCCTGGGCGGAGAACGAGCACACCATGCTCGGTCTGGAGTTCGGCACGGTGGGCGAACGGATGGACCGGCTGGACGAGGCCTGCCGGATCATCCGCTCGCTGTGGACCCAACCCCGTACCACGATCGAGGGCCGCCACTACCGGATCGTGGACGCGGTGGCAGAGCCGAAGCCCGTCCAGCGGCCTCACCCGCCGATCTGGATCGGTGCCACCGGACGCCGGCGCGCGCTGCGGATAACCGCCGAGCACGCGGACGTCTGGAACGCTCCCGGCGGGTCCCCGGAGGAGGTGGCGCAGCTGTCCGGGGTTCTGGACGGTCACTGCGCCGAGATCGGCCGCGACCCAGGGGAGATTCGGCGGACGGTGCAGGTGCGGTTGCCACAGCGGGCGAAGGACGTGCTGCCGCAGGTCGAGGGGTACGCGAAGTCCGGCATCGACGAGGTGATCGTCATCGTCACGGGCGGGGCCGCCGAGGCGCAGGCCGACCAGGCCGCTGCGCTGCTTCCCCGCCTGCGATCCGTTGGCTGAGATCAGCCCGGACGGCGATGCGGCCGTCCACGACCGCGACCGGCACCGGGTCGGTCAGCACCCCGGTGAACGTCCCGCCCGGCCCTCGCTCGATCCAGCTCAGCAACTGCCAGTCCGCACCCTGGCGTACCAGCCGGCCGCCGTACAGCACGCCGTCGTGCGGGGCGGCGTCCAGCGCCTGGTGCGTTCCCCAGTCATACGGTCCGAGCGGCCGGTCCGAGCTGAGCACGTGCGTCCCCGGCCGGCGCGCAGGCGGGTGCTGCTCCCATACCCGCCTCGGGGCGGCGGGTGCCGAAAAGAGCAGCCGCCATGCACCTCCCATCCGCTCGACCTGCGGGACCTCGAGATGCCCGAAGACGCCGGGAGCCGTGATGGGGGGCCGCACCGTCCAGTCGAGCAGGTCCTCTGACGTTGCGTGCCCGATCACGCCCCGCGTGTCCGGGTCGCCGGAGCGCGCCCTGGCCGTGATCAGGCAGTGGAACGCGCCGCTGTCGTCGCGGAATACCCACGGGTCGCGCCAGGCCTGCTCGTACCAGACCGCCGGGTCGAGTAGCTCGTACCACGCCGGGTCGGCCTCGAGGACCGGCTTGCCGTACCGTTCCCACGTGATCAGGTCGTGCGACGTGGCCATGCCGACGCGCTGGATTCTGCCGTCCTCCCGGCGGCTCGTGCCGGTGTAGAACATCCACCAACGACCGGCGTGCCGGACGACGCTGCCCGTCCAGGTGGTGTAGTCGTCCCAGGCGGGCTCGGCCTCCGGCGCCAGCGCGTCCGGCAGCACCTCCCAGCGTCGAAGATCCTGCGAGACGGCGTGACCGATCGACACGTTCCAGTGGCGCAACTCGGGATCGCCCAGCGCCCTTGGCGCCTGCAGGAAGAACAGGTGGTAGTCCGGGCCGTCCGTGGCGAGCCAGAAGTCCCACAGCCAGCGGTCACTGAACCAGAGTGCCATCCCCGTCGCGCTTCCTCAGCAGTCGTTGTCGAATCACGGTCACCGGCGCTCAACCCTTGACGCCGGACGATGCGACTCCCGCGACGAAGTAGCGCTGGAACAGCAGGAACACGATCAGCAGCGGGACGGTCATCATCGTGGCGTAGGCCATGATGTCGCCCCACTGCACTGGCGGTGTGGTCTTGAACGTCCCGATGCCCAGCGGCAACGGTCGCACGTCGATGCCTCGGGTGACCATGACCGGCCAAAGTAGCTGGCCCCAGGAGAACAGGAAGCCCAGGATCGCCATCGTCGCGTACGCGGGCTTGGCCATCGGGGCGACGACGGACACGAAGATGCGGATCGAGCCGGCGCCGTCTATCCGCGCGGCCTCCTCGAGGGCCACCGGGACGCTGAGGAAGAACGTGTAGAACAGGTAGATGAACAACGGATTCGCGATGAACGGCAGAATCTGGACGTGGTAGGTGTCCAGCCAGCCCAACTCCGCGCTCATGAACAGCAGCGGCACCGCGAGCGCCTCGAACGGAATGATGATCAAAGCGATGATGACGACGACGATGAGCGCTCGGCCGGCGAAGCGAAGCCGTGCGAGGGCGTAGCCCAGCAGGCTGTTCACGATGAGGCCGAGACCGACGATCGCCCCCGAGATGATCACGGAGTTGGCGAACACCCGGAAGAACGAGGCGCGTTGTGCCGCGTCGCCGTAGTTCTCCAGGCCGATGAACGGCGTCGGGGTGAACGCCTGGAGCGAGTCGCTGCCGGACAGCACGGCGTTGTCGGCCTTGACCGAGGAAGCCAGCATGTAGACGAGTGGGAAGAGGAAGAACGCGGCCAGCACGGTCATGACGATGTACTGACCGATCACGGACATTCGGCGGCCGGCACCGCCCGGCCGCTGCGCAACGGTTGCCGGCGCGGTCTCGGCGCTCGACGTGATCGAGGAGGTCACGAGACCTCTCCTTCCTCGCGGATCAGGCGGCGCTGTACGAGCGTGATCAGCAGCACGATCAGGAAGAAGATCACGGCGATGGCCGATCCGCGGCCGACCTGCTGCTGGCCGTAGCCGGTCTCCACCATCTCCAGCATCATCGTCCGCGTCGCGTCGAGCGGTCCGCCCGGCGTCTGCGGCATGATCCACACCTGGTCGAACAGCCGGAAGGCCAGGATCGTCGTGACCGTGACGACGAAGATCAGCCCGTTGCGGATCCCGGGCAGGGTCACGTTCCGGAACTGCTGCCAGGTCCCCGCACCGTCGAGTGCGGCCGCCTCGTACAACTCGCCGGGGACGTCCTGCAGGGCGGCGAGCAGGATGACCATCTGGAAGCCGACGCCCTGCCAGATTGAGACGATCATGATCGCCGGCAGCGCCCACGTCGTGGAGTTCAGCCAGTCCGGTGCGAACGCGCCGAACGTGACGGTCTCCATCACCGCGTTGATCAACCCGTTGGGATTTAACAGCAGCGTCCAAATGACGGCGGCCGCGGCCATGACGGTCACGACCGGAAGGAAGTAGACCGAGCGGAAGACCACGCGGCCGCGGATCCTGCTGTTGACCAGGACAGCAAGCCACAGCGCGAAGGTGGTCTGGACGGGCACGACGATCGCGACGAACACCACGTTGTTGCCGACCGCCGCCCAGAACGTCGGGTCGCTCAGGGTGGTCGCGTAGTTGTCCAGGCCCACCCATCGTGTGGGCAGCGGGCTGATCAGCCGTTCATTGGTGAACGACAGGTACGCGGCGAGCAGGAACGGAGTGACGAGGAAGACCGCGAGCAGCACCAGTCCGGGCGCCGAGAACAGCCAACCGGCCATAGCCGACCGGCCCTGCCGCCGTCGCCGGTGGTCCAGAGGCGGGGCGGAATCGCTGGTCGCGGTGGTCGTGGACACGTCACTCCGTTCTCGCCGGTCGAGGGCCGGTCACTGCCGGTTGGCCGGAGGTGGCCGGCCCTCGACCGCAGGGTCGGCGTCAGGAGGAGGGAGGCGGGTAGCCCTCGTTGGCCTCGATGTCGGCATCGATCTCCGCGACGGCGTCGTCGAGAGTCTGCTGGACGTCCGCGCCCTGGATGATGTCGTCGATGGTCGCCCGCATGGTCTGGGTCATCGTCGGGTACGCGGGCGTGACCGGCCGCGGGACCGCGACATCCGGAGCCGCCCTGAGTTGCTCGGCGAACAGTTCGAGCGGACCGCCTTCCGCGTAGTACTCCGACTCCGCGAGCGCGGTCTGGGTGCCCGGAGGTGCCCCGTTGACCGTCGTGATGTCCGTGATGATCTCCGGCGACATCAGGAACTCGATCACTGCCCAGGCTGCGTCCGGGTCCTCGGCGGCCGACGTCATCGCCCACGCCCACGAGCCAAGGCCGGTCTTGGAACCGGTGCCGAAGTCGGGCAGCGGCAGCACGACCAGGTCGTCGCCCACCTCTTCGGAGTAGGGGACGTACATCCAGTGGCCGACCCAGGAGATCGGGGACTCCTTGGACAGGAAGTTGGAGTCGTCGGCCGCGTCCTTGTCGATCAGTCCGTCGGAGACCCAGCGCTGGAACGTTGTCATCGCCTCGACCACCTCGGGAGTGTTGAGCTCGCCGTCGGCGCTCTGGTAGTCGGACCGGTCGATGAGATCGCCGCCGGCCGACCAGATGATCGGAGCGAACGCGTAGCTGAACCACTCGCCCTGCGAGCCGTACCAGAACTTGGTGTCGAGCGGATGCTCGTACCCGGCGTCCTGCAGGTCGCGCAGGATCTGCTCGGTCTCCTCGGCCGTCCACGCCTCATCCGGCGATGCGGGGATGCGCGCGCCGACCTCCTCCAGCGCTGACCGGTAGGCGTAGAGCCCCAACCCGGAGTCGAAGCTGCCGACCGCCCACAACCGGTCCGCGTACGTGCCCTGCTCGATGAGCGACGGCAGGATGTCATCGCGCAGGTCGTCGGGGATGCAGTCGTCGAGCGGAACCAGCGCGCCGGACCAGGCCAGGTTGGCCATGATCGGGCCGTCCAGGTCGAGGACGTCCGGCAGGTCGCCGCTGGCCGCGGCCGCGTTGATCTGGTCGGTGTACTCGCCCTCGGGGATCATCGTGAGCTCGACGGTGAGCCCGATCTCGTCGCCCCGGGTCTCGTTGAACGTGTCGATCGCCGCCCGGTAGGCGTCCGCCTCGGCGCCCTCGTGGGCGAACATCGTGACGGTGTCGGTGTCCACCGAGCCGTCACAAGCGGCCGCCGCGGCGACATCGCCGTCGTCGCCGCACGCGGTCAGGATCAGCAGTGTGGCGGTGCCGGTGGCGGCCAGTGCCGCCGCAGAACGTCTCATGATCTCGTCCTCTCATTCGTGGTGTGGTGGCGCGGTGGTGTCCCGCGACACCAACTCGATCTCCATCAGATGGCGCTGTGCAGGCGCCAACGGCTCGGCGCGCTCAGCCTCCACGAGGCGGACGGCCTCCCTGCCGGAATCAACCAGTGGCTGGCGCACGGTGGTGAGCCCGGCGTACGCTGCCACGTCGATGTCGTCGAAGCCGACGACGGACAGTTGCGCGGGGACGCGCAGCCCGCGCTCGCGGGCGGCCTGGACGACTCCGAGGGCCTGGGTGTCGGATGCCGCGAACACCGCCGTGGGACGTTCGGCCAGCTCGAGCAACTCCATCGCCTGGGCGCGCGCCGTGTCGTGACCGTGCTGGCCGGTGCGCTCGTACTGCGGCCGGCGCTCGACGCCGGCCGCCGCAAGAGCACGCAGGTAGCCCTGGTGCCGTCGCCTGCTGGACGTGAATCCGAAGCGGTCGTGCTCCAGGTCGCCCACGAAGGCGATCCGCTCGTGGCCCAACTCGATCAGGTGCGACGTAGCCAGCTCGCCGCCGCCTTCGTCATCGATGACGACGCTCGACAGGCCTTCGGCCTCGGCTTCGAGCAGCACCGGCCGGAGCCCGGCGGCGTCCAGCCATTCCCGTTCTTCGTCGGTGAGATGGAGTGAGACGACGACGAGACCCTCGGGCCGCAGGTCGCCGGTCAGCTCGTGGAGGTGCTCGTGCTGGTGCTCTGGCTGCTCGACGTCGAAGAGGCTCAGCGGCAGGCCGCTGCCCCGCAGGCCGTCGACCATGCCCCGGACCCGGTGGACGGCCGAGTAGTGCGACACGAACGGGATCAGGGCGGCCACGGTCGCTACGCGTTGCCTCGCCAGTCCGCGAGCCGAGCGGTTCGGCCGGTAGCCCAGTTCGGCCACGGCTGCCATGACCCGCTCTCGCGTTTGCCCGCGAACCTGCCCGGTGTTGTTCATCACCCGGGACACCGTGGTCACCGCGACGCCCGCGTGCTGGGCGACGTCGTAGATCGTCACTGGGGCCATGGAACCGCTTTCTGGAACCGCTTTCTGGAACCGGTACCAGAGAATTGCCGTTTTCGCGCCGGATGTCAAGAGGTGCGGACCCGTCCGTTCCCTGGCCGCCTCGCTACGGCGGGCCTCGGCAGGCAGCCGCCCAGCGTGATCCGGACCGCCGGTACGCTCGAGCCATGCGACCCGTCGTCGGCTTCGACCTTGACCTCACGCTCGTGGACACGGCCGACGCGATCCTCGCGACGTTCCGCGAGGCCGCCCGCCGGCTCGACGTCGAGGTGGATCCGGTCACCGTGTGGCGGCAGATCGGCCGGCCGCTCGAGGAGAACTGGGCCGTGCTGGTGCCGCCCGCGCAGGTCTCCGAGGGCGTCCGGCTGTACCGTGAGCTCGCGCCTGAGGTAGGCGTCCCGCTGACGACGCTGGAGCCGGGGGCCCTCGATGCCGTCGCCGCAGTCCGGGCGCATTCGGGGAAGACCGTCGTGGTCAGCGCGAAGGCCGAGAACCTGGTTCACGCCACGCTCCAGCAGGTCGGCCTCGACGTGGACGGGGTCGTCGGCGACGTGTACGGCGCGGCCAAGGGAAGCGTGCTCGCTGAGTGGGGCGCGGTCGTCCACGTGGGCGACCACCCGGGCGACATGGAGGGCGCCAGGGCCGCGAGCGCGGTCGCCGTGGGCGTCACGACCGGGTCACACGACGCCGCGGCCCTGCGTTCGGCCGGGGCCGACGTCGTGCTCGGTGACCTGAGCGCGTTCCCTGAGTGGCTCGACGGGCTCGTCTTGGACCGGCGGCTCGAGGCGCTGGAGCGGTCACTGAAGGAGCTCGGCTCGGTCGTCGTCGCCTTCTCGGGAGGAGCGGACTCGGCCTTCCTGCTCGCCGCCGCCGCTCGCGCGCTCGGACCGGAGAACGTGCTCGCGGCGACCGCGGTCTCGCCGTCGCTGCCTCGCCGCGAGCTGGTCGCCGCGCGGGAGTTCGCCGAGGGGCTGGGGGTGCGGCACGCCCGGCCGCGCACCGATGAGCTTGCGCGGGACGGTTACCGGATGAACGACGGCGACCGGTGCTACTTCTGCAAGGCCGAGCTCCTCGACGTCCTCGGCCCGTTGGCGGAGCGCGAAGGCTATGACCACGTCGCCACGGGGACCAACGCGGATGACGCGGCGGCCGGTTTCCGGCCGGGGATCAGGGCGGCGGCCGAGCGGGGTGCGGTGACGCCGCTGCGCGATGCCGGCCTGACCAAGGCTCAGGTCCGCGCCGCGTCCCGCTCCTGGGGGCTGGCGACCTGGGACAAGCCCGCGGCCGCGTGCCTGTCCAGCCGGATGGCCTACGGTCTGGAGATCACGCCCGCTCGGCTCGCACGCGTCGACCGGGCCGAGGCGGCACTGCGCGCCGCGCTCGACGAGACCGGAGTGGCGGTCCGTGACCTGAGGGTTCGCGACCTCGGCGACACCGCGCGCATCGAGGTCGACCGCGAGGTCGTCGATGCGGTGGCGTCATCGGGAGGGGCGCTCGACGCGGTGCGGTCCGCCGGCTTCGACGCGGTCGAGGTTGACCCACGCGGGTTCCGGTCCGGATCGATGAACGAGTTGCTGCCCGATCCTGCGCGCTTCCGCCAATGATCGCGTGCCAATCCACAACGCATGACGTTGTGGATTGGCACCAGCGGAGCAGCTATTCGGGGTGCGGCAAGCCCGCGGTGATCGCGGCCAGCCGGATGCCGGCCCGGAAGAGCGCGTCGCGCCCCTCGGGCGGCAGCCAGTCGAGGTGGCCGTGGGCCTCGAGGCTGGTGAACCCGTGCAGGATCGCCCAGCAGGTCATCATCGCCTGGAACGTCGCGGGATCCAGGGACGGCTCGTCCGGGTGGTTGTGACTGTCGGCCTCGCAGCACTCGCACACCACCTGCTCGATCTCGGTGAGCAGGTGCACCTGCTGGGCCGGGCGAACTGGCGGCTGCCCGCCTCCTGGGACCGCCGGCTGCCGCAGTTGCACGTCGAGGGACGGCCGGACGCCTTCCTGCCCGCCGGCGAGCGCGAGAAGGTCGCCACGCCCGGCTGAGGCCAGCGCTACCGCCGCCAGGCGCACCGCGCGGACCCGGGCCGGCGGTTCCATGTCGCCCTGGACCGTGAAAACCGACGCGACGGCACTACGCTTGGGACGGTCCCGTTTGACAGCCCGGGCACCGGCCCGGCGTGACACCGACAATGAACGAGGTCTTCCGTGCCTACCGGCAAGGTTAAGTGGTACGACGCCGAGAAGGG
>JBMCTR010000047.1:0-8590 GCA_048622955.1 Actinomycetota bacterium | reverse complement strand
TGGCAAGGCCGGCCCCACCCCCGGCCCACACCCCGTCCCGCACGGTCCCTCAACGTGGCCCTCGAGCTCCCGCCTGGAACCCGCCATGACACTCGACACCAACGCCGTCCCGCCGCCCCCGGCCCGCGAGTCCGGCCGGCACCGGCCGCCGGGCAGTTCCGGCGACCGACGCCGCCGCACGCGGTCCCGGCTGGCACGGCTCGACATCAAGGCCGCGCCGTACCTGTACATCGCCCCGTTCTTCATCCTCTTCGCCGTCTTCGGGGTGTACCCGACCGGCTACACGGTGTGGCTGTCGCTGACCGACACCTCGCCGCTGAACCCGACCACGAACTTCGTCGGGCTGGAGAACTACGTCACCCTGTTCGGCGACGCCGGCTTCTGGAAGTCGGTCGTCAACACCGTCGGGATCTTCTTCCTCGCCACGGTGCCGCAGCTGCTGATGGCCCTGATGCTGGCCAACTGGCTGAACCGGCGGATGCGCGGCATCCACTTCCTGCGTGCCACGATCGCGGTCCCCATCGTCACCTCCACCGCGGTCGTGGCGCTCGTGTTCAGCATGTTCTTCGCGCGGGACTTCGGGCTGGCGAACGGGCTGCTCGAGGCCCTGGGCGTCGACCCGATCGACTGGCGGTCGGAGCGGTGGTCTTCGTGGCTGGCGATCGCGACGATGGTCGACTGGCGGTGGACGGGCTACAACGCGCTGATCTACCTGGCCGCGATGCAGTCGATCTCGACCGACCTCTACGAGTCCGCCGAGATCGACGGGGCGTCCCGGTCCCGGCAGTTCTGGCAGATCACCGTTCCGTTGCTGCGCCCGACGATCATATTCACCGTGATCATCTCGACCATCTACGGGCTCCAGCTGTTCACCGAGCCGGTGATGTTCACCAGCGGCTCCGGCGCGCTGTCCGGCGGCACGCTGGGCCAGTTCCAGACCATGACGATGTTCGTCGTCGAGGCGCTGCGCTCGCACAACCGCTGGGGGTACGCGGCGACCGCGGGCATGGTGCTGTTCGTCCTGATCATCCTGATGTCGGCCATCAACTTCCTGATGGTCCGGCGGATTAGCTCGGAGAGGTGAGACAGCCGTGACCGTAGCGACCCGCATGGGCCCGACCGCGGAGCCGGAGCCGGCGCGGCAGCAGCCGGGCGCGGCGGCCTCGCGCCGGGTCCTGGACGCTGGACCGCTCGCGAAGGTCGGGCTGGCGTTCGCCGCGCTGTTGTCGATCTTCCCGCTGTACTGGATGGTGGTGGTCGCGTCGCGCACCAACGCGTCCGCGTTCGCGTGGCCTCCCGCGTTCCTGCCCGGCGGCAACCTCGGTGAGAACGTGCAGCGGGTGCTCGAGAACGAGGACGCCGCGATCTTCAAGGGGATCGCCAACTCGTTCCTCGTGGCCGGGTCGATCACGGTGAGCACGGTGCTGTTCAGCGCGATCGCCGGGTTCGCGTTCGCCAAGCTGCGGTTCCGCGGCCGCAACGCGCTGCTGATCGCGATCCTGCTGACCATGATGATCCCGATCCAGCTGAACATCGTGCCGCTGTACCAGATGATGATCAATTTCGGCTGGCTCAGCGACATGAAGGCGGTGATCGTGCCGTTCCTGATCAGCGGGTTCGGGATCTTCCTGATGCGGCAGTACACCCTGCAGGCGGTGCCCGACGAGCTGATCGACGCGGCCCGGGTCGACGGCTGCTCCACGTGGCGGACCTTCCGTCACGTCGTGGCACCGGCGCTGCGGCCGGCCGCGGCCGTGCTCGGCCTGCTGACGTTCATGCAGTACTGGAACGAGTTCTTCTGGCCGTTCATCGTGCTCACCGACCCCTCGAACCCCACCGTGCAGATCTCGCTCAAGACGCTGAACTCGGCCTACCACCAGGACCTGGCGCAGATCTTCGCGGGGACGTTCGTCGCCACCGTGCCGCTCGTCGTGGTGTTCGTGATCTTCTTCCGCCAGATCATCAGCGGGATCATGGAAGGCGCGGTCAAGGGATGACGGCTGTGGTGCCGGGCGCCGCGGAGACCGTACGGCGAAGGGCGGAACAGTGACGGGGCGGCCGCCGCGGGGCTTCCTGTGGGGCGCCGCCACGGCCGCGTTCCAGATCGAGGGCTCCACGGCGGCCGACGGCCGTTCGGAGTCGATCTGGGACGCGTTCTGCCGGCGGCCGGGGGCAATCATCGGCGGGCACACCGGGGAACCGGCGGCGGACCACTACCGCCGGATGCCCGAGGACGTGGCGCTGATGGCCGAGCTGGGGCTTACGTGCTACCGGTTCTCCGTCTCGTGGCCGCGGGTCCGGCCGGACGGCGGCGCGGTCAACCAGGCCGGCCTGGACTTCTACGGGCGGCTGGTCGACGAGTTGCTCGCCAGGGACATCGTCCCGTGGGTGACGCTCTACCACTGGGACCTGCCGCAAGCGCTCGAGGACGCGGGCGGCTGGCCGTCACGGCAGACCGCGTACCGGTTCGCCGAGTACGCCGACACGGTGTACGGCGCGCTCGGGGACCGGGTGCCGTACTGGACGACGCTGAACGAGCCGTTCTGCGCGGCGCTGCTCGGGTACGCCAGCGGAGAGCACGCGCCCGGCCGGTCGGAGCCGGAGGCCGCGGTCGCCGCCGCGCATCACCTGCTGCTCGCCCACGGCCTCGGCGTCCAGGCGATCCGGGCCCGGGACCCGCGTGCGACGGTGGGCATCACGCTCAACTTCGCGCCGGTGGCGCCGCTGGACCCCGACGACTCCGCGGACGCGGAGGCCGCGCGGCGCATCGACGGGCTGCAGAACAGGCTGTTCATCGACCCCGTCCTGCGCGGCGCCTACGCAGCGGACGTGCTCGCCGACCTTAGCCCCTTCGGCCTGCCCGCCCACATCCGCGACGGCGACATGGAGGTTGCGGCGGCTCCGGTGGACCTGCTGGGCGTCAACTACTATCAAGGCAGCACCGTGTCAGCGCGGCCGCAACCGCCGTCGCCGGCCGGCCGTATAGTGACACCCAGCCCGCCGGGTTCGCCGTGGGTCGGCGCGGAGGACGTCGGCTTCCACCAGGCTGGTCGGCCGGTGACCGGTCAGGGCTGGGAGATCTATCCGGAAGGGTTGACTGCACTGTTGACGTGGCTGCACAAGGAGTACCCCGGCGTGCCGCTCTACGTGACGGAGAACGGCGCCGCCTTCCCGGACGCGATGGTCGACGGTGCGGTGCACGACCCTGACCGGATCGAGTATGTTGCCGCGCACATGGACGCCGTGTTCGACGCCATCGACGCCGGCGCCGATGTCCGTGGCTACTTCTACTGGTCGCTGCTCGACAACTTCGAGTGGGCGTGGGGGTACGGCCAGCGCTTCGGGCTGGTCTACGTCGACTACGAAACGCAGCGGCGCGTCGTGAAGTCGAGCGGCCGCTGGTACGCCGAGGCCATAGCCGGGGCCATCGCGCCCGGCGCCGCCGCGCGGGGTGACGGCCGTGCCACCTGACAACAGGCTGCCGACCCTCGAAGAGGTGGCGCGGCGGGCCGGCGTGTCCCGGGCGACGGTGTCCCGGGCCATCAACGGCGGCGCCCGCGTGAGCCCGGAGGTGCGCCACGCGGTGGAGCGCGCGATCGCGGAGTTGGGCTACGTGCCGAACCGGGCGGCGCGGTCCCTGGTGACACGGCGGACCGACTCGGTCGCGCTGGTGGTCCCGGAGACGGGCGCGAAGTTCGTGAACGACCCGTTCCTGACCGGTGCGCTCCAGGGGGTGACCGGCGGCCTGGCCGGCACCGAGTTCCAGCTCGTCCTGCTGATCGCCCACCAGGCGGGGGACACCGACCGGCTGCTGAGATACCTGCGGTCGGGCCACGTGGACGGCGCGCTCGTGGTCAGCCACCACCGGGAGGACCATCTGCCCACCGAACTGACGCGGGCCGGGCTTCCCGCGGTGTTCCTGGGCCGGCCGCTGGAGCAGGGCGAGGCGGTCGTGACCTACGTCGACTCCGACAACGTCGGCGGCGGCCGAGCGGCCACCGAGCACCTGGTGCGGCGCGGGTGCAGGCGGATCGCCACGATCGCGGGCCCGCAGGACATGCCGCCCGGCGTGGACCGGCTCGCCGGCTGGCGCGGCGCCCTGCGCGACGCACGGCTGCCGGACGACGCGGTCGCGTACGGCGACTTCACCGTCGAGAGCGGCGCCGCGGCGATGACGTCGCTGCTCGCCCAACGGCCCGACCTCGACGCGGTGTTCGTCGCCAACGACCTGATGGCGACGGGGGCGATGCGCGTGCTTCGGGAGTCGGGCCGCGCCGTCCCGGACGACGTCGCGATCGTCGGGTTCGACGACTCGCTCCTGGCCGCGGCGACCGAGCCGCCGCTGACGACCGTCCAGCAGGCTGCCGAACGCCTCGGCCAGCGGATGGCCGAACTGCTGCTGCAGCGACTGCGCGGCGAACCGCTCCGGCCCGGGGGCGAGATACTGCCAACGGAGCTGATCGTCCGGGCGTCCGCCTAGCCGCCGATGAGGCTGTTCGCCGCGATCGTGCCCCCGCCGGCGGTGCTGGAGCATCTCGAGGCGGCGGTCGCACCGGTTCGTGACGACGAGCTGAAGTGGACCTACGCGAACGCCTGGCACTTGACCCTCGCCTTCTACGGCGAGCTCGCGGACGACCGGGTACCAGAGCTCGTGGAGCGGCTGGAACGCGCCGCCGGCCGGCACCGCGCGGTCGAGCTCGGCTTCGCAGGCGCCGGCCGGTTCGGTTCCCGGGTGCTGTGGGTCGGGTGCGCCGGCGAGCTGGACGTGCTGCGCAGCCTTGCCCGTTCCTGCGCCGCCGCCGGTCGCCGGGTCGGGGCGGCGGTCGACGAGAAGCGGCCCTTCCGGGCACACGTGACGCTCGCCCGCGCCCGGCGGCCGGTGAACCTCCGGCCGTACGTCGACACGCTGGCCGGGTACGCCGGGCCGACCTGGACGGCGCGACAGCTGGTGCTGGTGCGCTCGGATCTCGGTGCCGGAGAGGGCGGGCGCCCGCGGTACGAGACGCAGTCCGCGTTCGACCTGCCGGGCTGATCGCCGGGCGGGGGCCGGTCGGCGGCAGGGTGCGACGAATGGCCGATCCCCCGCGGGCCGCACGGCGCCGAGGTCGGCACGTTCGGCCGATCACGCGGTCCGGGCCATCGGGCTAGCGTCGGTCTCGAGCGCTCGACGGGGGAGTAACGGCGAGATGCTCGGCCGGAGTGCCGCGGGGGGTTCATAGCAGCGCCCGACCGCTCACCACCCATGCGGTCGGGCGCACCCCCATGTCCGGGCCCGGTTCGATCACGTTCAGCAGGGTCACCCCCGCCGCAACAGGCACGCAGACCTCGTGCGGTAGGGGCGACCCTGCCGAACGTGATCGAACCCGGCGGCTACAGGCGCGGCACGACGTAGTCGATGCAGGCGGTGAGCGCCTCGACGTCGGCCGGGTCGATGGCGGGGAACATCGCGACGCGCACCTGGTTGCGGCCCAGCTTGCGGTACGGCTCGATGTCCACGATGCCGTTCGCGCGCAACACGCTCGCGACCGCTGCCGCGTCCACCGAGTCGGCGAGGTCCACCGTCCCGACCACCAGCGACCGGGCGGCCGGGTCGGCGACGAACGGCGCCGCGTACTCGCTCTTCTCGGCCCAGGTGTAGAGCCGGTTGGCCGAGTCGCTCGTCCGGCCGACGGCGAAGTCCAGGCCGCCGTTGCCGTTCAGCCAGTCGAGTTGCTCGACGAGCAGGTACAGGGTGGCGAGCGCGGGCGTGTTGTACGTCTGGTTCTTCCGCGAGTTCTCGATCGCGATGCCGAGGTCCAGGAAGGCCGGGACGTAGCGGCCGGTCTCGGCGATCCGACCGACCCGCTCCAGGGCGGCCGGCGACATCGCGGCCAGCCACAACCCGCCGTCGGACGCGAAGCACTTCTGCGGTGCGAAGTAGTACACGTCGGCCTGGGTCGGGTCCAACGGCAGGCCGCCCGCGCCGCTCGTGGCGTCGACGAGCACGAGGGCGTCGTCCGCGGCCCCCTCGACCCGCTGTACCGGCGCCATCACGCCGGTCGACGTCTCGTTGTGCGGCCACGCGTACGCGTCGACGCCCGCCTCGGCGCGCGGCCGGGCGAGCGAGCCCGGTTCGGCCGTGACGACCGCCGGGTCCTCCAGCCACGGCGCGGCGGCGGTCACCGCGGCGAACTTGGCCGAGAACTCGCCGTAGGACAGGTGCTGGGCGCGGTGCCGAACCAGCCCGAACGCGGCGGCGTCCCAGAAGGCGGTGGTCCCGCCGTTGCCGAGCACGACCTCGTAGCCGTCGGGCAGGCCGAACAGGTCGGCGACCCCGCGGCGGACCCGCTCCACCATGCTCTTGACCGGTTGCTGGCGGTGGGACGTGCCGAGCAGGCGGTCGCCGTCCCGCGCCAGGGCGGCGAGCGCCTCGGGCCGCACCTTGCTGGGTCCCGAGCCGAACCGGCCGTCGGCGGGCTTGAGCTCATCGGGTAGGCGGATGGCGTCGGTCATACGGTCTCCGAAACTTCGCTCTGGGTGACGCAGTGCCGATGACGACGCTGTCAACGTGTGCCATTGTGCCGCACCGGATCGACGCGCGGGTCCGCACACCCCTCACGCGCCGGCGCGCACCGCCTGCCAGCCGGCGACCGTGTCCGGCGTCCGAGGACCGGGGCCGGCGTACTTGGCGCTCGGGCGGACCAGCCGGCCGGTCCGCTTCTGCTCCAGGACGTGCGCGCTCCAGCCCGCCGTGCGGGCGCAGGTGAACATCGCGGTGAACAGGTTCGCCGGCACACCGGCGAAGTCCAGCACGATCGCGGCCCAGAACTCGACGTTGGTCGCGAGCGTGCGGTCCGGCCTGCGCTCGGCGAGCTCCGACAGCGCCGCCTTCTCGAACGCCTCGGCCACCTCGTAGCGCGGCGCGCCCAGTTCGCGGGCGACGCGGCGCAGCGTCCGGGCGCGCGGGTCCTCGGCGCGGTAGACCCGGTGGCCGAAACCCATGAGCCGCTCACCGGCGTCGAGCACCCGCTTCACGTAGGCGGTGGCGTCGCCCGTCCGCTCGATCTCGTCGATCATCGCCAGGACGCGGGACGGCGCCCCGCCGTGCAGCGGCCCGCTCATGGCTCCCACCGCCCCCGACAGCGCCGCGGCCACGTCCGCACCGGTCGAGGCGATGACCCGTGCCGTGAAGGTGGAGGCGTTCATGCCGTGCTCCGCCGCCGAGGTGAAGTAGGCGTCCACGGCCTTGACGTGCGCGGGATCGGGCTCGCCGCGCCAGCGGGTCATGAACCGCTCCACGATGGTCTCCGCCTTGTCGATCTCCCGCTGCGGAACCATCGGCAGCCCGATGCCGCGGGCCGACTGGGCGACGAACGACAGCGCCGTCACCGCCGCGCGGGCGAGGTCGTCGCGGGCCTGCTCGTCGGAGATGTCCAGCAGCGGCCGGAAGCCCCAGGCCGGCGCCAGCAGCGCCAGCGCGCTCTGCACGTCGACCCGGACGTCTCCGGAGTGCACCGGGATCGGGAACGGCTCGGCGGGCGGCAGGCCCGGCTCGAACGAGCCGTCGACCAGCAGTCCCCACACGTTCCCGAACGGAACCCGGCCGACCAGGTCGTCGATGTCCACGCCGCGGTAGCGCAGCGCGCCGCCCGCCTTGTCCGGCTCCGCGATCTGCGTCTCGAACGCGACGATCCCCTCGAGGCCGTGCTGGACATCGGACATGCGCGCTCCCTCGGGTCGCTGTGGCGCCGCCTCAGAGTGCACTACCGGGCAATCGCCGACAAAGGTTGCTCTGTCAACGGCGACATTGTGCAACGGCCCGGGCAGGCGGAGACAGTGGCACAGCGGGCAGTGTGGACAATCCCACATCACCCGGGCACCGGCGCGGCGCGCTCGTGGCAAGCTGGATCACCGTGGACGACGACCTCACCGGCATGCGCCGGGCGTACTCCGCTCGGCGGCTGCTGGAAGCGGACGCGCCGGCCGAGCCGTCTGCCCTGTTCCACAGCTGGCTGGACGAGGCCGCCCGAACCGGCCTGCCGGAGCCGAACGCCATGGTGCTCGCGACCGCGGACGAGGCGGGCCGGCCGAGCACGCGGCACGTGCTGCTCAAGGAGCTCGACGCGACCGGCTTCGTGTTCTTCACCAACCTCGGCTCGCGCAAGGCCGGCGAGATCGCGGCGAACCCGGAGGTGTCGCTGTGCTTCCCGTGGTTCGGCATGGAGCGGCAGGTCGTGGTGTGCGGCACGGCGGCGCCGGTCGCCCGGCGGGAGGCCGCCGCGTACTGGGCCACCCGGCCGCGCGAGTCGCAACTCGGAGCGTGGGCCAGCCACCAGTCGACGGTCATCGCCTCCCGGGACGTGCTCGACGCGAGGGTCGCCGAGGCGGCCGCCCGCTTCCCGGACGAGGTGCCGCTGCCGGAGTTCTGGGGCGGTTTCCGTGTCACGCCGCGGACGGTCGAGTTCTGGCAGGGCGGCCCGGCGCGACTGCACGACCGGCTGCGCTACACACGGGCCGGCCGGGGGTGGCGGCTCGAGCGCCTCGCTCCCTAGGGAGGGGCAGCCCGCGGGCCGGCTCCGGACGCTCGCCGCAACGGTCGCGTCTGGCCCGG
>JBMCTR010000046.1:0-8613 GCA_048622955.1 Actinomycetota bacterium | reverse complement strand
AGGTCGGTGACCATGCCCAGCGCCTCGGCGCCCATCTGGTGGATCGGCTGGGCGACGGTGGTGAGCGGAGGGTCCGTCAACGCTGACTCGGGGACGTTGTCGAAGCCGATCACGGAGAGGTCGTCGGGGACGCGGAGCCCGAACTCGCGGGCGACCTCCATGGTGCGGATGGCCGAGAGGTCGTTGGCGGCGAAGATCGCGGTCGGTCGGTCGGGCAGGGACAGCAGCTCGTGCGCCGGCGGGTCGGCGAGGTCGGGGCGGTAGCCGCCGACCCGCATCAGGGCAGGGTCGACACCGATGCCGGCCTCCTCCAACGTGGAGCGGTAGCCCTGCTCGCGGAGCCGGGCGGACTCGAGGTCGGCGCGGCCGCCGAGGAACCCGATGCGGCGGTGTCCGAGCGAGATCAGGTACTCGGTCGCGGCACGGGCGCCGGCGAAGCTGTCCGAGTCCACGGTCGGGGTGCCGGACGGGCCGGTGTGCGGGTCGACGGCGACGACGGGGATCGTGTCGTGCACGGTGATCACGGTGGGGGTGACGATCACCGCGCCGTCGATCAGCGTGCCGCCGAGGCGGGTCAGGGAGCGCTGCTCCCAGCCGACGCGATCGTGCCGGCCGAGACCACCGGAGTAGGCCAACAGCTCGTAGCCCGTTTCTTCCACCGCCTCCGAGATCCCTTTGAGGAGCTCGGTCGAGAACGGCTCGAACTCCGCGACGAGGATGCCGACAACGTTGGTGCGGCGGCTGCGCAGGCTCCGCGCCACGATCGACGACTCGTAGCCGAGTTGTTCGATGACCTCCTGGACGCGAAGCTCGGTCTCCGGTGCGACGCCGTACCGGCCGTTGATCACCTTCGACACGGTCGCGACCGAGACGCCTGCGGTTCTCGCGACGTCGCCGATGGTCACCCTTCCCGTGGGTTGCATGGAGATGACAGTAGCGCGCTGGAGACGGTACGGAGCACCTCCTGGACGCCGGCCTAAATAACGATTTCGATACCGTTATCGACACCGATTGACCACGCCATGGTGCGCTGCCAGACTCGCCACAATCCGTCAGGGACGACCGGAGGGACCCAAATGACTCGCAGGACACGAATGCCGGCCATGGCAGTTGCCGCGGCCGTCGCGCTCGTTGTCACGGCTTGTGCCGGACAGGGCGACGACGGCGCTACCGAGGACACCGAAGCCGACGCGGCTGAGGAGGACACCGAGGAGGCGGAGGACGACAGCGACGAGCCGGTCACCATCGAGTGGTGGCACAACTCGAACAATCCGCCCGGCAGGGACGTCTACGAACAAGCGGCCGAGGACTTCATGGCTGACAACCCCAATGTCACCATCGAGATCAACGCCCAGGCGCACGAGGACATGGTCACGCGGCTCGAAGCGGCGATGCAGGCCGGTGACATGCCCGACATCTTCATGGAACGCGGCGGCGCCGAACTCCTGGCAAAGGTCGACGCCGGCCTGATCAGGGACATCACCGACGACGCGGCCGAGACGATCGACAAGCTCGGCGGCGCGGTCGCCGGCTGGCAGGCGGACGGTCGCACCTACGCGCTGCCGTTCAGCCTCGGCGTGGTCGGTTTCTGGTACAACACCGACTTGTTCGAGCAGGCGGGCATCAGCGAGCCGCCGGAGACCCTGGACGACTGGATCGCCACGGTCGACACGCTCAAGGACGAGGGCATCGAGCCCGTCTCGGTCGGTGCGGGCGACGCCTGGCCGGCCGCGCACTACTGGTACTACGCCGCGTTGCGGCAGTGCGCCCAGGATGTGTTGTCCGAAGCGCTCGCGAACCTGGACTTCTCCGACGAGTGCTTCGTGCGCGCAGGCGAGACGGTCCAGACCATCGTCGAAGCCGAGCCGTTCAACGCGGGGCACCTGACGACGGTGGCCCAGGAAGGCCCGACGTCGGCGTCCGGCCTGCTGGCGACCGGGAAGGTCGCCATGGAGATGCAGGGTCACTGGGAGCCCGGCGTCATGCAGGGCCTGACCGAGGACGGTGAAGGGCTCGGCGAGCAGACCGGCTGGTTCCCGTTCCCGTCGGCTCCGGACGGGGAAGGTGACCCGGACGCGGTGCTCGGCGGCGGCGACGCCTGGGCGGTGTCGCCGGACGCGCCGGACGAGGCGGTCGACTTCATCGAGTACCTGCTCTCCGACGAGATGCAGCAGACCTTCGCCGAGAACTCGATGGGTCTGCCGGTGAACCCGGCGGCGACGGAGCACGTTGCCGATCCGGCGATGGCCGACCTCCTCGAGGTGCGCGATGAAGCGCCGTACGCGCAGCTCTACCTCGACACGTTCCTCGGTCAATCCATTGGTGGTGCGTTGAACGAGGCGGTCGTGGACATGTTCGCCGGCCAGGCGTCGCCGCAGGACATCGTCGACGCGCTGCAAGAAGCGGTCGCAGCCGAGCAGTGACCGGTTCCATCACCGGGTCCGCCGGCGGCTCCGACGAGGCGCCGCCGGCGGACGTCGGCTCGATGGACGCCACACGCCCGGGTGCTCGCCGTCGGCGGCGCGACAACCGGCGCAAGCGCGCGGAGATCGTCTTTTTCGTCACGCCCGCCCTCGCGCTGTTCGCGCTGTTCGTGATCGTGCCGATCCTCACGGCAGTCCAGATGTCGGTGTACCGGTGGAAGGGCTTCGGGCCGCTCGAGGACTTCGTCGGGCTGGGCAACTATGCGTCGGTACTGACCGATGATGACTTCCTCGAGGCCCTACTCCACACCATGACGATCGTCGTGGGTTCGATTGCCCTCCAGCTACCGCTCGGGCTGGCGATCGCCCTGCTGCTCAACCGCAGGATGAAGGGCCAGGGCCTGCTGCGGACGATCGTCTTCGTGCCGTTCGTGCTGTCCGAGGTCATCGCGGGCGTCATCTGGTTCCAGCTGTTGCAGCCGCGCTACGGCGTCCTCGACACCGTGATGACCAACGTCGGCCTCCCGGTCCCCGACGAGGGCTGGCTGGGCACCTCCGACTTCGCCCTGTGGACCGTCCTGATCGTGCTGACATGGAAGTACCTCGGGCTCCCGATACTCCTGTTCCTCGCCGGCATGCAGGGCATCCCGGACGAACTGTACGAGTCGGCACAGCTGGACGGCGCCACCTGGTGGCAGGCGCAGCGGAAGATCACGTTCCCGCTGCTGGGCCCGACGATGCGGACCTGGGCGTTCCTGTCGATGATCGGGTCACTCCAGCTCTTCGACATGGTGTGGGTCCTCACCCACGGTGGCCCGGCCGGTGCGACGAGCACCATGGTGACGTACCTCATCAACCAAGGAACCGAGCGGTACAACTTCGGCATCGCGGGCGCGGCCTCGGTGATCCTGTTCGTGATCGCACTCACCATGGCGATCGCCTACCAGCGGATCTTCCTGCGCCGGGACACGAGGGAGGCCGGACGATGACCGCTTCGACAAAGCCGGGCCCGCGCACCGGGGCAGGGCACCCGAAGAGGCGGCAGCGCCGGAACACGTTCTCCGGTGGCACCCCGCTCGTCTGGCTGCTTGCGCTCGTCGTCGTCGCGGGCTCGATCGGGCCGGTGCTCATCGCCGTGCTCGGCGGCTTCCGGACGAACGCCCAACTGGCCGAGGATCCAGGCGGCCTGCCCGACCCGTGGGTCTTATTCAACTACCAGCAGGCCATCACGAACCCCGACTTCTGGCGGTTCACGCTGAACTCGCTGGCCATCGGCGCCATCACGACTGTCATCGTCGTGCTGTTCGGCATGATGGCGGCGTACCCGCTGGCGCGGTACCGGTTCCGGGGACGGGAGGCGTTGTTCACGGTCTTCGTCGCCGGGCTGCTGTTCCCCGCGACCGTCGCGGCGATCCCGCTGTTCATCCTCGTCAGCCAGAACCTCGGGCTCAGCAACACCTGGTGGGGCATCGCGCTGCCCCAAGCGGCCTTCGCGCTGCCGTTGAGCGTCGTCATCCTGCGCCCGTTCGTGATCGCGTTGCCGAACGAGCTCGAGGAGGCGGCGATGATCGACGGCTCGTCGCGGTTCGGCATCTTCTGGCGAATCGTCATGCCGCTGTCCCGACCGGCGATGGTCACGGTCGGTGTGGTCGCGTTCGTCCAGTCCTGGAACGCGTACCTGCTCCCGCTGTTGCTGCTGCAAGGTGACAATCGCACACTCCCGCTTGGCGTCGCGGACTACTCCACGGAGTACTCGGCCGATATCGCCGGCGTCTACGCCTTCACCTCGCTGGCCATGATCCCAGCGCTGGTGCTCTTCCTGGTGATGCAGAAGCGCATCGTCAGCGGCCTGCAAGGTGCGGTCAAGGGATGACCCCCAACGACCCTGGACGAAGGAACTCACTCCGTGACAAAGCTCGATGACGGCCTGCCCCTGCCTCCCCGGGCGTCCCAGCGCGTGCACGACCTGCTGGACCGGATGACGCTCGAGGAGAAGCTCGCCCAGTTGGTCGGTTACTGGGTGGACCACAGGACGAGCGCGGCTGGGGACGGCCACGACCACGCGGGCGACGTCGCGCCGCTCCAGGGGGAGATGACGTCCGCGGAGTCGGCGACGCTCGACGAGGCGGGCCGGCACGGCATCGGCCACCTGACCCGCGTCTACGGCACTCATCCCGTCGACCCGGTCGAGCGGGCGCGGTGGCTGTGGCAGCAGCAGCGCCGCCTGCGCTCGGACACCCGGCTCGGCATCCCTGCGCTGGTCCATGAGGAGACCCTGACCGGCCTGGCCGCGTGGCATGCCGCGACGTTCCCGACGCCGCTCGCCTGGGGTGCGTCGTTCGACCCGGACCTCGTGGAGCAGATGGGCGCGCTCATCGGTACGTCCATGCGTGAGCTCGGCATCCACCAAGGGCTCGCACCCGTGCTCGATGTGATTCGGGATCCCCGCTGGGGCCGCGTCGATGAGTGCATAGCCGAAGACCCGTACGTCGTCGGTACGCTCGGCGCGTCGTACGTCCGCGGCCTGCAGTCAGCAGGTGTGCACGCCACGCTGAAGCACTTCGTCGGCTACTCGGCCTCGCAGTCCGGGCGCAACCACGGGCCGGTGCGTGCCGGGCCCCGCGAGATCGCCGACGTGCTGCTGCCGCCGTTCGAGATGGCCCTGCTCGACGGCGACGCCCGTTCGGTCATGCCCTCGTACACCGAGATCGACGGCGTCCCGGTCTCGGCCGACGCTGAGCTGCTGACCGGCCTGCTCCGGGAGGAGTGGGGATTCACGGGAACGGTCGTCTCGGACTACTTCGCCGTCGCGTTCCTCGCCCTGCTGCACGCGGTGGTCGCCGACCGGGGAGACGCGGCCGCCCAGGCCCTCGCCGCGGGTATCGACATCGAGCTGCCGAACGGCGACACGTATCTCGAGCCGCTGGCCGAGCGGGTGCGCTCCGGCGCCGTGGACGAGAAGCTGGTCGACCGCGCGGTGCTGCGCGCGCTCGCCCAGAAGGAGGAGCTCGGCCTGCTCGACGAGACGTTCGAGGGCGACCCGCCGGCGACGGTCGACCTCGACTCGGCGCAGCATCGTGCGGTCGCCCGCCGGCTCGCGGAGGAGTCGGTCGTGCTGCTGTCGAACAACGGCGTCCTTCCCCTGGCCGGGCCCGGACGAGCGGCGCCGGGTCGCATCGCGGTGATCGGTCCGAACGCGGCCCGTGCCGAGGCGCTGCTCGGTTGTTACTCGTTCGTCAACCATGTGCTCGCCCTGCGGCCCGGCGTCCCCCTCGGCATCGAGATCCCCTCCGTGGCCGACGGCCTGCGGCACGAGGTGGGCACCGGGCACCTCGCCGGCGCGGAGATCGTCGTCGCGCAGGGGTGTGACGTCGACGGCGACGACCGATCCGGGTTCGCGGATGCGTCCGAGGCTGCCCGCGACGCCGACGTGGCGGTCGTCGTGGTCGGCGACCAGGCGGGGCTGTTCGGCCGGGGCACCGTCGGGGAAGGCAACGACGTCGAGTCCCTCGAGCTGCCTGGTGTGCAGCGGGATCTCGTCGAGACGATCCAGGCGACCGGCACGCCGACCGTGCTGGTCGTCCTCACTGGACGTCCGTACGCGATCGGCTGGGCGCTGGACGGCCCGACGGCCGCCGGCGCGGTGGTCCAGGCCTTCTTCCCGGGCGAGGAAGGCGGCACCGCGATCGCGGGCGTGCTCTCCGGGCGCGTCAACCCGTCCGGGCGGCTGCCCGTCTCACTGCCCAGGTCGGCCGGCGCCCAGCCGTACACGTACCTGCACCCGCCGCTCGGTGGACCGACCGACGTCTCCACCGCCGACACCAGGCCGGTGCGGGCGTTCGGGCACGGATTGTCGTACACGACGTTCTCTTACGAGGACCTGGTCGTGGACCCGCAGGTGACCACGGGCGAGACGTTCGTCGCGTCGGTCCGGGTCACGAACACCGGCGACCGCGAGGGCGACGACGTCGTGCAGCTGTACGGCAGGGACGTCGTTGCGTCGGTGACCCGCCCGACCGTGCAGCTCCTGGGCTATCAGCGCATCCGTCTCGCTCCCGGCGAGTCCGGGGTCGTCCGCTTCGAGGTGCCCACGACGCGGCTGGCGTTCACCGACCGCCGCATGGTCCGCATCGTCGAGCCGGGCGACGTCGAGGTGTGGGTCGGCCGGTCCGCCGCCGACAGCCGGCCGCGTCCGGTCGCAGTAGGAATCTCCCGGCCGGACTCCACCGCGGCGGAGACGACCGACGCCGACCGGCCGGCGCGTGCGACCATCCGGCTGACCGGCGAGCCGCACGTCGTCACGCCCGCCGACGAGCGCTGGGTCCGGGCCAGCATCAGTCGTTCATGATCGGCGAGGGTTCAGTTGCGCGCCGTCGACAGCAGCCACGGGCCGTCGCGCCTCATGACGAAGGCGAAGCCGCCGTCTGCGGCGACGCTCGCGTAGGTGGCCTGGCCGTCCCGGAGATCCCACTCCGCCGCGCCGGTACGCAGGTCGAACATGGCAGCGCGCAGCGGGGCGGGCTCGGCTACTGCACCGGTCGCGTCCAGCGCCCCCGCCTCGGCCATCAGCACCAGCCCGTGCCCGGGGATGGTCGTGTGGCCGCCGCTGCGCTCGCTGCGGCCCCACTCCCACAGGTTCGTCCCGGTCCGCAGATCGTAGACCCGGATCGCCGGGCGGCCGGGCTCGCCGGCGGCGCCCTGGAGATCCATCAGGCCGCTGCGCAGGTCGAGCACCACGACCGGGGCACCCTTTGGGCCCTCGTGGATCGACGTGTTCCGGAACCCGATGTCGCCGTCCTTGCCGACTTCCCAGCTGGCGACCTCCGCCGCCGGGCGCTGCCACAGTTGCGCCTGGCTGTCGTCAGTGGCCGAGACGGTCACCGGGCGTCCCGTGTCGTCGAGCGTGGCGGCAAGGTGTATGCCGGTTGCGTCGTGGGTGGCGATGACCTCGTCATCGGAGGTGTGCGGCGCCGGGGCCGCATCCTCGACGGTCCACGCGGTCCCCAGGTCGTGGACGGCCGGCTCCGGCTTGTCCCAGTCGACCCGCACCGTGTGCGACTCGTCGCCGATGTCCGAGCTCAGCGTGCCGTCCTCGTTGAGGGCCAGCGATGTCCCGCGTCCCTGCCAGGGGGGCACGCTGACGCGGGTGGTGGAGCCGCCGGGCAACATGACACGGATGAGCTCGGCCGCCTCGTCGCCGAATCGCACAGCGAGCAGCCGCGAGCCGTCGTCGGCCACCGTGAACGCGTCGATCCTCCTGGCGGCCCAGCGCGGCTCACCGGAAACGACCTCCCGCACCGAGACCCGCGGATGGGTGGGGTAGCTCGCGCCACCGTGGACCTCGGCACCCGTAGCGGCAATCGTGAACAGCCCCGGCCGCTCGGGAACCCGCCGGGGCGCCACCCCGACATCGGCCAACTCCCACAGTTCCGAGCCGTCCGACCAGTCCAACCCGACCAGCGAGCCGCCGGCCGCCGGGGCCACCACGGCGTTGTTGAAGGCGAGCACGCTCGTCGCGGCCGCAGCCGGGTCGCCGGCCGGCAGCTCCAGGTCGGCGAACTCCCAGACGATCTCCCCGTCCCGGTTCAGCGCCTGCACGGACGGAGGTTCCAGCGGTGGCCGGCTGGGCAGCGGCAGGGAGCGAAGGATCGCCGCACGGTTCACGCCGTTAGTGCCGAGCAGCCGGCTGGGGCAGTCGCACTGGAACTCCGCCGCGATCGGCGCCGTGAAGGTGGCGGGGCGTGTGCGCTCCGGCGGCGAGCCGGTCTCCAGTGGGCCACCGCCCAGCGCCATCGCCTCGGAGGTCGCCGCGGGCAAGGGTCGCGGCGTCGAGGCGCCCTTGCCGCCGCCGTCGTGTTCGCACCCAAGCAGGAACACGGCGGCCAGCGAACAGATGATCATCCGGGCGCCCCATCGGGACTGTCCGGCCACGGTGGTTCACTCCTCGCAACGACATCCCTGGCCCGGGGACGATCTTAGCCAACGAGATCACGTTCGTCAGCACTCGCAGATGAACGTGCACCTGCTTATTGCATTAGCGCGTTCATTTGCGACTCACGAGCAACATAAATCACAGACGCACCAATTTCTTGATCGTTCCGCGAAATCGCTAGGAGTTACCCCGGCAGTGGGCGGCAGACTGGATCTCGAACCGACTCAAGGTGGGTGGGCGGTGTCGCTGGGATCGCTC
>JBMCTR010000045.1:0-8701 GCA_048622955.1 Actinomycetota bacterium | reverse complement strand
CGGACGCCGCCGGCGAGCCGGTCGCGCGGAGCGTGCTGCTGTTCCTGCGGCCGGATGCAGCTGTGGAGTACGTGTGTGGGGGTCCGTGACTTTTCATCGTGGTTGACGTTGCCGCCAACAGGTGGCCGTACCGTCACCCCGCGAGCAGAACAGCACCGAGCTTCCTGCGCATCCCGCGTTACGTGTCGTCAGCAGCATCATCGCGTCTCTGCAGGGTGACTACCCCCAGATCCAACACATCCGGGTCCTCGATTGCCGGGAGGGGCGTACGGCGCGGCGCTTCGTGGCGCGATCGTCGCAGGGCGCTCCACAGTCGTCGCCAGAACGCCCGGCGCGGCGGTTCGGGTGCCGCAACGGCCAAGGCATCGGCGCGGATCCGATCGACGAGTTCCGACCCGCCGTATGCCTCGGCGATGACGAGAGCGGCTCGGAACGCGCTCGACCGCCCGGAGTCGCGCAGCGCTCAGGAGCTGCGGGTCGCCGCCGTTTCGTGTGCGGCCTCCAGCATCGCCTTCCATGGTCCGTACAGCTCTCGGAGGTCCGGCGGGCGGAGCAGGTCGGCGGCCGCGAGGGCGAGGAGAGCGTCGTCGATGGCCAGCCTCGCCCGGCGCGCCACGTCCTGCCACTTGGCGACCTCTGCTCGGTCGTCCGCCGTACCAGTCCGGACAAGCTCATCCAGCCGGTCGGGGATGAAGGCCGCCCCGATGCGCACCCAGGCGTACCGGTGATCTCTCGAGCGCTGGGCGGCAATTTCGTTAGCGGCATTCCACGCCCCCGCGTGAAAGGTCTCGTCGAGGGCGGCCCGTGCCTCGGCCAGGCATAGCCGATCCTCGTCGGAAAGCCTGCGAGCCCGGTTGATCAATGCTTCTGTGCTCGTCGGCAAAGCATGCGCGTCGTTCATCGCCAACCTCTCGCATCGGTCCGTTGTCGCAGCATATTTCGTCCGTTGACGAGCGCAGAATGCGGAGTTACCGTCCAGCGAAACAGCAGGCGGCACGCGACGAAAGGCGGCAGCGATGGACCGTCGAGCTTTCCTGAGGCGAACTGCACTCGTTGCGGCAGGCTCGGCCGGGTTGACGGCAGGGCCTTTCGGAGGGCTCGCGTGGCGGGCGGCATTCGCGGAGCCCAAGTTCGCCCGGGAGAACGGGGGGTACGGCCCGCTGCGGGACGACGTGCCCGACCTGCGGGACGGCGTCGTCCGGCTGCACGTCCCCGAGGGCTTCGAGTACCGGTCCTTCGGGCTGTCCGGTACACCGCTCACCGAGGACGGTGCCGTCACGCAGGTGCGGCACGACGGCATGGCCGCCTTCTCGTGGCGCAACGGCAAGATCCGGCTGATCCGCAACCACGAGGCGTTCCAGCCGGGCAACGTCGGCGCGTTCGGTGACCCCAGCCGCGCCTACGACGCCCAGGGTCCCGGCGGGACCACGACGCTGGAGATCACGCCGCACGCCGATGAGGTGCGCAGCTGGGTCAGCCTCAATGGCACGAGCTTCAACTGCGCCGGGGGTGCGACGCCGTGGGACACCTGGATCACCTGCGAGGAGACGCCCAACGGCGTGGACCAGCAACGCAGCTTCCTCGTTGGGCCCGGTGACCCGGACGACCTGAACTACGAGCAGAAGCACGGCTACCTGTACGAGGTCCCGGCCGACCGCGGGCCCGGCGAGCTCGAGGTCGCTGCACCGATCACGCAGGCCGGCCGCTTCGCGCACGAGGCCGCGGGCGTCGATCCCTCGACCGGCATCGTCTACATGACCGAGGACGACTTCGCCTACGCCTCGGGCTTCTTCCGCTACATCCCGCCGAACAACCCGTTCCAGGACAAGCGGGTCGCGGACGGCGGGCAACTGCAGGCTCTCGGCGTCGTTCCGGACGGCGCACTCGGTCCCGTGACGACCGATCTGCACACCGACCAGGTACCCGGCACCACCTACCGGGTGGCCTGGATCGACATCGATGACCCTGACCCGCAGTTCGCCCCCGGCCTGAGCAACGACGAGGCGGCGCGGATCGTGTTCCAGGAGGCCGAGAGCAAGGGAGCGGCCAGGTTCAGCCGCAACGAAGGAATGGCCTTCTGGGGCGGCAAGGTCTTCTTCGTCTCCACCGAGGGCGGCGGCCCGTTCGACACCGACCCACCGCCGAACCCGAGCGGCGGGTTCGGCGAAGGCTACGGCCAGGTGTGGATGTACGACACCCGGGCGGAGACGCTCACGCTCGTGTTCGAGTCGCCGGGACCGGACGTGCTCGACTTCCCCGACAACATCATCGTCTCGCCGCGGCGCAAGAGCGTCCTGATGTGCGAGGACAGCGGAAGCGGCAACATGCTGCGGGCACTGACCACGGATGGGCAGCTTTTCGACTTCGCGTTGAACGCGATCGACGGCGGCACGGACGAGTTCGCGGGAGCGACGTTCGCCCCGGGCGGCCAGGTGCTCTACACCAACATGCAGTCCAACGGGCTCACCTACGCGATCTGGGGTCCCTGGAGCCGCGGACTGCTGTAGCTGGCATCCGCTACTGGCCCACGCGGCCGTCGATGCGCTCGCGGAGCAGGTCCGCGTGGCCGAGATGCCGGGCGTACTCCTCGATCATGTGCGTCAGCACCCAGCGCAGCGAGACCGCATCCATCCAGCGATTGCTCCCGGTGACGTCCAGGTTCGGCGCCTCAGCCACGAACCGCTCCGCGAACGCGATCTCGTCCCGCCACGCCTGCCACGCCTGCTCGACAACGTCCGGGTCGGCTACCGCCGCGTCGAAGTCTCCGTCGGGCTCCTCCTTGGTCTTGAAATGCGGCGGGATCCGTTCCCCGGCCATCGTCCGGCGGAACCAGTTGCGCTCCACCTCGGCCATGTGGCGGACCAGTCCGAGTAGCGAGAGGGTGGACGGCTCCACGGAACGGCGGGCCAGATCGGCGGGCTCGAGGCCGGAGCATTTCAGGTCGAGGGTGTCGCGCTGCCAGCGCAGGAATGCGACGAGCGTGGTGCGCTCGTCACCCGTGGTGGGAGGGTCGACCCGCGGGTCGGCGTCGGGCTCGATGAACATGTCGGTCGTCATGGGCGCCATCATCGATCATCCGTCCGACATTCGCCATTCCCTGCCGAGCCGCGCACGCGTGCGCGGCGGGTGTGTTTGCCCGGAATCCGTGGAGGGAAGGGGACCTTCAGATCGACGGACCTGGAATGGAGGACAGGTTTAATGATCGCTTTCGGGCTGTTTCTGCTTGCGGTGGCCGCCGCGCTGGTCGTTGTCGCGGTCTGGGAGGGCGGTGACGCGCTGGCAGTGGAAGCCTTCGGCCAGACCGCGGACACCACGATCTGGGGCGTCTTCCTCGCCGGCGCCGTGACCGGCATGATCGCGGTGGCGGGGATCGTCGCGATGAGCTCAGGGATTCGCCGCAAGCGGGACCACGCCCGCGAGTTCGAGTACCTGCGGCAGCGGGTCGCGGAGCAGGAGCGCGAGGAGGACGACGCCGAACCCGGCGCACGGCAGTGGCCGGGCCGCGGGCAGGCCGGCGAGCCCGCCCAGGGGCCGTACCGGCCGTCTCCACCGCAGCCCCGCACCGCGGCGACGTACCGCACGCCGCAAACCTGACCCTCCCCTCACTCGCCGATCATGCAAGAGGCGTTCGACACGCCGGACACTCCGCACCACTCGCCCCGCGTCGCCGTCCTCGGCAGCGCGAACATGGACCTCGTCGTGACGGTCGACCGCGCCCCGAACCGCGGGGAGACCGTGACCGGCCGGACGTTCCACACCGTCCCGGGCGGCAAGGGCGCCAACCAGGCGCTCGCCGCGGCGCGTGCGGGCGGATCGGTGACGTTCCTCGGCGCCGTCGGAGACGATGCCTATGGCACCCAGATCCGCTCGCTGCTCGCCGCGGACGGCATCGACGTGCGCGGTGTGGTGACCGCCGAGGTCCCCACGGGCACCGCGCACATCGTGGTCGACGGGGACGGCGGCAACGCGATCGTCGTCGTGCCCGGCGCGAACGCGACCGTGACGGCGCTGACGGACGAGCACCGGGCCGCCATCGAGGCTGCGGACGCGCTGCTCCTGCAGCTCGAGCTGCCGCTGTCGGTCGTGGTCGAGGCGGCGAAGTTCGCTCACGCGCGAGGCGTCCGGACTGTGCTGACACCGGCACCCGTGGTCGATCTTCCGGCCGACCTGCTGGACGTGATCGACCTGATCGTGCCGAACGAGCACGAGGCCGCCCTCCTGTGGGACCTGTCGGGCCGGACAAGTCTGCGAGCTGCGCCGGAGCGTGTGTCAGGCCTGACGGGTGATGTGCTGGTGACCCGTGGCGCCACCGGCTCCCTCTGGTACGGCCGCGACGGCGCCGTCATCGCGGTCCCGGCCTTTCCGGTCGAGGCGTTCGACACGACGGCCGCGGGCGACACGTTCGTCGGGGCGTTCGCGGTCGCCTGGGTCTCCGGGATGGCCGTCGAGCCGGCGATGCGGTGGGCGTCGGCCGCAGCTGCGCTGGCCGTGCAGCGGCTGGGCGCATCCGCGTCCATGCCGTACCGTGCCGACATCGAGGACTTCGTGCAGCGCCGCCCGTACAGCGCGCGGAGGTGAGCATGGACCTGGGGTTGCGCGGTCGCCGGTTTCTCGTCACGGGGGCGAGCCGCGGCATCGGCCGGGCGGTGGCCGACACGGTGGCCGGCGAGGGTGCGGACGTCGCGCTGCTGGCGCGCGGCGCCGAGGACCTCGAGCGCGCCCGCGCCGACCTCGACAGGCACGGGACGCAGGTGATCACCCTGACCGCCGACGTCGCCGACGCAAAGGCCCTCGGGCAGGCGGTGGACGAGGCGGCTGAACGCCTCGGCGGGTTGGACGGTGCCGTCGCCAACGTGGGCGGCACCGTCGGTGGCAACCTGTTGGACTCCACCGCCGCCGACTTCGCGGCGACCTACGACCTCAACGTCGGGCATGCGGTGACCCTGACGAAGTCCGCCGTCCCGCACCTGCGCGCCGCCGGCGGCGGGTCGGTAGTGCTGATCGCGTCGATCACCGGCATGCGGCCGGCGCCGCGCACGACCTACGCGGCGGCCAAGGCGGCGGAGATCCACCTGGCGGCCACGTTCGCCCAGGAGCTCGCGCCGCTCGGCATCCGGGTCAACGCGGTCAGCCCGGGCTCGATCATGTGGCCGGGCGGCCGCTGGGACGAGTACCGGCAGCAGAACCCGGACCAGTTCGCCGAGTTCCTCGCCGGCGAGTTCCCGTTCGGCCGGCTCGGCACGCTGGACGAGGTCGCCGCGCCGGTGGCGTTCCTGCTGTCCGAGCGGGCGTCGTGGATCACCGGCGCGAACCTCGTGGTGGACGGCGGTCAGGGGCGGCCGAGCGCGCGCCGCTTCCCGACCTGAGCTGTTCAACCGGGCCGCGTAGCCAACCTGATCGCCGCGAGCGCACCGATCAGGTGACCAAGTAGCGATCAGGTGACCCGCGGCTCGATGAGGTCCCAGCGGTTGCCGTACAGGTCCTCGAACACCGCGACCCGGCCGTACCGCTCGTGGCGCGGCGACTCGGTGAAGCGCACTCCGGCGGACGCCAGCCGCCCGTAGTCGCCGTCGAAGCACATCGACGTAGAAGGCCACAGCCTCGTCGTAGTCGCGGACGACCACCGTCACCAGATCCACCGAAAGCACCCGCCAATCTTCTACCCGGCGTCGGTCCTACCGGCGTCGAGCGCGGTGGAGCCGTACTGCGGCTTGCCGACCGGACGGTACGCCGCCACGAGCGCGCCGTTCGCGAAGACCGTCGAGTCGACGAGCTCCAAGGCGGACGGGACGGTGCCCTCGGCGAACAGCCGCTTGCCGGCGCCCGGGTTGACGAACAGCCGTCCCATGGTCTCCTCCCGGTTGAGTCGTGATGCGTTCCGCAGGTCGACCACGGGGCCGCAGCGGACTCATCGGTGGCTTGCCGATCAACCCGAGCGGACGTGTTAGATGTGCAATGCATCGGACCACGAACGAGCACGAACCAGCATGGACGGCCTCGAACGGTGAGCAACGAGCGCACGAACTTCGACGCGGTGCCGCGGAACGCGCCACGGCTGCTCGTCGACCGGGTTTTCGGGCCGTACTTCGCGGTCAACACGCTGGCGTCGATCGGGCTCTGGGCGCACAACGTGGTGGCGGCCGTCGTCGCCTACCAGCTCACCGGATCGGCGCTGATGGTCGGCGCGGTGAGCATCGCGCAGTTCACGCCTCAGTTGCTGTTCGCACCGCTGGCGGGGGCCCGCGCCGACCGCGGTAACCGGGTGCTCCAGGTCGCGTTGGCGCGAACGACGACCGCCGCCGGTGGGCTGGTGCTTGCCGTGTGGATCGGGCTAGTCGGAACGGAAGGGTTGCCGGGCGCGTGGCCCGTCATCGGAACGGCATTCGTCGTCGGCGTGGGATTCGCCGTGGGCGCACCCGCGATGCAGGCCATCCTGCCCGCCTTGGTCCGACCGTCCGAGTTGGCGACCGCGGTCGCCCTGTCGCAGATGCCGTTCACCATCGCACGGACGGTCGGTCCCGCGGTCGGCGCGTTGCTGCTCGTGACGACCGGTCCTGCGCTGGCATTCGGCATCGCGGCCGCGTTGAACCTGGCGTACGCGTGGGTGGTGACGCGGCTGCGGCTGCGTGCGGTCGACCGGACGCCGCGCGACGACGGCTCGGTCCGGGCAGGGCTGCGGTATCTGCGCACCGATCCCAGAGCCTTGGTGCTCCTGCTGGCCGTCACCGCCACGGGCTTCGGGGTGGACCCGATCCTGACGCTCACCCCGCCGGTTGCGGACCGGCTCGGGGGAGGAGAGTCGACGGTCGGTCTGCTGGTGTCCGCGTTCGGCGCGGGTGCGGCGCTGACCGCCGTCGTCGTAGGCCGCGTGCGACGGACGTTCGGCACCGTCCGGATGGGCCCGGCGGGCATGTCACTGTTCGCGGCCGGTGTCGTGGTGCTGGGCGTGGTGCAGGTCACGCCCGTCGTGGTCGTGGGCGTGCTGGTCGCCGGCGTCGGGCTGATGCTCACCATCACGTCGCTCACCACTCAGCTGCAGGAGCGGCTGCCCGAACACATGCGCGGGCGGATCATGGCGCTGTGGTCGGTGGCGTTCATCGGGTCCCGGCCACTGGCGGCGGCCATCAACGGGACCCTCGCCGACCACGTGGCCATCGAGCTCGCGGTGCTGCTCAGCGGTGCGCTGCTGTTGGCCGGCGCGATGATCTCACGCCAACCGCGAGGAGCGGACCAACCGGGTGAGCGCCGCGAAATATAGCAATGCGGGGCGCAGTGGGGGGATTGACGTCATACGGAAATGAGCCTTGTATGACATTGCACACACTAATGCCTCATTCTGAGGAGGCTTAGCCAATGAGATCACTTATCCAACGCGTGCGGCGGCGCTTCATCGTCCTTGCCGCGACTCCGGTTCTGGTGGCCGGGGTGGCGGCGGGCGCGGGCGCCGCACCGGGCGACACGCCTGTGGAGCAGGACGGCGGCGGGCCGGCGGAGTTGGTCAAGGTCTACGTCTCCGACCGGGATGACGTCCTCGATCTGATCGCCGACGGCGCGGACGTCACAGAGTACGCGAAGCCGGTGGCCGGCGGCGTGGAGGTCCATGTCGTGGCCTCGGAGGCCGAGCAGGACCGGCTGCGCGACCTGGGCTACGCGGTCGGCGGCGCCGTCGTCGAAGCCGACGAGGTCGCGGAGGTCGTCGCGCAGCGCGAGGCCGCGGTGGCGCAACTCGAGGAGATCGAAGCACAGGCTACCGACACGCTGACCGTGCTGCGGTCCGAGTGGTTCGAGAGTATCGGCGGCGAGACCTACCTCAACGTCGAGGTGAAGAGCTCCGCGGGCGCCGACAGCGACACCGTGCTCACAGTGAGCTGGGACGGCAACAGCGAGACGATGAGCCGCTTTGTCGACGCCGGTGAGTACCTCTACCACCGCTTCCGGGACCCGATCCCCCTCGACGAGATCCCCGACGAGGTGACGATCACCAGCAGCATGGGCGGCGAGGTCACCGCGCCGGTCGAGCAGTGGCTGGGCGAGCCCCGCAAGGCGGACGGGCCGCACTACGTGACCGCGTTCGTCGACCACTACATGGACCCGACCGAGGTCTACCAGCGGATCGAGGACCTCGCCGCGGAGTTCCCGGACCTCGCGGAGATCATCGAACTGCCCTACGAGACGAACGGCTACCGGCGCCACGCGCAGGCGCTGATCGGCTCGCTCCCGAGCACCGCCTTCTACGTGACCTCGCACGACTGGGGCCACGAGGGCGGCAACGACCTGCGGCTCGAGACCCGCGACCCGGGCGTCGCGGACAGCCCGCTGGCCGTCACGGTCGAGGACGGCACGACGATCGCCGTGTCGCTCGCCACCGACGGCAACGGCGACCTGGCCAGCACCGCAGGTGAAGTGGTGGACGCGATCAACTCCTCGCAGGAGGCTTCCGCCCTGGTGTCGGCGTCGACGCTGCGCGGCAGTGCGGGCGACTCGACGGCGGAGGTCGGCAGCGAGCAGCTCACTGACTTCCTGAGCGCGCCCGCTTCGATCTCCCGCCAGCCGTTCACCGTCCGGGCGATCCGCATCGGCAAGCACCGGGACGGGTCCAAGACCGGCGTGTTCGCCTACTCCCAGGAGCATGCGCGGGAGTGGGTCACGCCGCTGGTCGCCGTCGAGACCGCGGAGCGGCTGCTGCGCAACTACCAGAACG
>JBMCTR010000044.1:0-8864 GCA_048622955.1 Actinomycetota bacterium | reverse complement strand
GGACATCCGCGAGCTCCGGCACGTGGCGGCGGACGTAGTCGCCGGCCGGGTCGAAGCGGTGCGCCTGGCGGATCGGGTTCAGCACGCGGTTGGGGCGCGTGGCGTTACCGGTGCCGGCCACCCACTGCCAGTTGCCCGCGTTGTTCGCGATGTCGCCGTCGACGAGCCAGTGGAAGAAGTGCGCCGCGCCAAGCCGCCAGTCCAGCTGAAGCGTCTTGGTGAGAAACGAGGCAGTGATCAGCCGGGCCCGGTTGTGCATCCAGCCCTCGTCCAGCAACTGGCGCATGCCCGCATCGACGATCGGGACACCCGTCCGCCCCGCTCGCCATGCGTCGAGCGCGTCGTCGTCGCGACGCCACCCGTCCCCCCGGGGCCGGTAGTCGTCGGTGGCGATGGCCGGGAACGCAGCGGTGACCTGGTGCAGGAAATCGCGCCAGGCGAGTTGGCGTACCAGGTTCGGCGAGTGGTCCAGCCGCCGTGCGGCGGTCCGCGGTGACACGCAGCCGAAGTGCAGGTACGGGCTGAGGCGGCTGGTGTGGTCGCCCGCCAGGCTCTGGAAGTCCGGCTCGCCGCCGCCGAGCCGGCGCGCCACGTCATCGAGCAGCCGTCTTCCGGCCGGCTCTCCACCCGCGGGCAGCTGTGGCGACCGGGTCCCCGGGACAAGATCATCCGGGCCGGGCAACCGGCCCACAGTCACGCCGGCAGGCAGCCGGACGGCCGACGGCGCGGGCTCCTCCGAGCGCCATGTCGCCGCCTGCCAGGCTCGGAGGTACGGCGTGAATACCCGGTAGTGGTCGCCGCCCTGCGGTGTGAGCGACCCCGGCGGGACGACGGTCACCCCCGGCATCAGCCGGAGCTTCAGCCCGGAGCCGTCGCCCTCGGCAGCGAGCCGTGCCTGGCGCCGCTGCGCGTACGCACTGACGTCGGCACTGGCCAGCACCGTGCGGGCGTCCACCTGCCGGGCGAGCCGCATGGTCTCGGCCACGACGTCGCCCCGGCGGACCACCAGGTCGCCGCCGCGGTCACGCAGCGCGGAGCGCAGCTCCGCCAAGCTCTCCGCGAGGAAGGCAGCGCGGTTCGCGGACGCGGTGGGTGCGGCGAGGATTCGATCGTCAACGACGAAGAGGGGAACCACCTCGTCGTGGTCCCTGCAGGCCGCCGCGAGCGCGGGCTGGTCGTCCACGCGAAGATCGCGGGTGAACAGGACGACGGCGGTCATGGCCCTAGCCGGTGCGGTGCGGCGAGCAGGTCGGCGACGCCCGCCGCATCGGCGGACCACCCGTCCGAGCCGAGTGCCACTGCGTGGGTCGACGACGTCACCGCCGGGCCGCCGATCAGGATGGTCGTGTCGGGGGCCGCCGCCCGTAGCGCGGCCGCCACCTCGCCCGCCGCCTCGAGCCGCGATGGCGAACTGACGCTGATGGCGACGCCGCGCAGCCTGCCGCCGGCTCGCTCCACCTCGCCGAGGACGGAGTCTCCCGGGGTGTCGCCCCCCAGTTCGACGACCGCGTAGCCCTCGCCTCGCAGCACACTCGCGACCATCGCCGCGGGAAGAGCGTGCGAGTCGCCGGGCGCGCAGGCGACGACGACCGTCCCCCGGGGGCGCCCCGGCCTGACGAACATCGGGCCGAGCCGCCCGACAAGCCGCGTTGCCACCGCCGTCGCCCGGTGCTCGTCGCCCACGCTCAACTCGCCGCTCTCCCAGCCGTCGCCGACGTCTCTCATCGCAGGTGCGAGCATGTCGAGCAGCGCGGACGTCGGCGTCCCCCCGGACCCGAGAAACGTCTCGACGAGGCGCCATGCCCCGGTCTCGTCGCCGGCGAGCAGCCTGGCCCGCAGCCGGTAGCGGTACTGATCGGGCTGAGCGTGGCCGCGCCGGGCCGTCGAGCCGTCCCGGCCGGGACGGAGCAGTTCCAGGTCCTTCGGGTCGACCAGCCACCGGCCGCCGTGCTGGGTCGCCGGCAACCGGCCGATGCGGACGTAGCGGTACGCCGTCATGTAGTGCACGCCGAGCCGCTGCGCCGCCTCGCGCAGGTCGATCCGCCCTGCGTGCATCAATGTCACACTCCTTTTTAACACTAATCCCGGCCCGTGCCGGTCTTCTAGGCCGCGCGGTCGGCGTCGAGCCGCGCCCGCAACTGCGCCAGCGAGCGCCGGATGTGGCTCTTGACGGTGCCCAGTGGCACCCCGAGCAGCTCGGCGATCTCGGTGTGCGTCAGGCCGTCGTAGAAGGCCAGGCGCATGATCGTCCGCTGCGGCCCGGCCAGCCGGGACAGCTCGTCCGCCAGCAGCATCCGGTCGACGAGCTGAGCCGGCGACGGAGAACGATCGGCCGGGTCGAGGGTGGCCGCCGCGGCACCGTCGGTGATGCGCCGGTCCCGATCGCGGGCCGCCCACGCGTCTGCGATCTTGTGGCGGGTAATGCCGATGAGCCAGCCGGCCAGGCCGCCCGCCGACGGCCGGAACCTGCCTCTGCTCTGCCACGCGGCGATGAAGACCTGCTGTGCCACGTCGGCGGCCTCGTCGGGATCGCCGAGGGCACGGGCGGCCACGGTGTGGACCAGCGCCCCGTATCGCTGGTACACCCGGGCCACCGTGAGGTCGTCGCCCGCGCTGAAATCCCTGGCGAGCTCCAGGTCGGCGTCGGGGGTGGGCGCTGTGGTGGCTGGCTGGCTCATCGGCGGCTCACTCCGGCTCCGCGGTCACGATGACGTTGTTCTCGTAGCCCTGTCCGGGCACGAACTCCCCGGCGCAGGTGATGACTCGCAGACGCTCGTCCCCGGCCCGGCTGAACACCTCCGTGGCCGGAAGCTCCGCGCGCGGGACGTGGCGCACTGCTGTGACGCGGTACCGGTGGGCCTCGCCGGCGTCCGTCCGGACCACGACGGGGTCGCCCACCTCCGCGCCGGGGAGCCGAGCCAGCGGGCCGATGCCGTACCGCAACGAGTCGACGTGCCCGGCGAGGACGACGGACCCGGTGCCGTCCCCTGCCGCCGGGCCGTGCCGGTACCAGCCCACCACGTTCGGGTCGGCCGGCAGGTCCATCTGGCCGTCCGAAGCGGCGCCCACCGCGACGACGCTGGCGGAGATGTCCACCCCAGGAAGCTCGACCGACGCCGGGGCGTCCGCCTGCCGCGCCGGGGGCGGGGTAGCGGGGGACCGGCCGACAGGCGCCGCGGCGTCGGTGTCGGCGGGTTCCGGGGAGGAAACGGCGGGAGAGGGCCCGGCACCGGGCCGGCCACCCTCTCCCACGCATCCGGTCAGCGCGACCAGCAGCGCACCGGCGACGAGCACCAGCCCGATCCGCGCGATGACGCTGCTGCTCCGCATGGTGATCAGCTCTCCTGGCGGGACGCGACGAACTGGCGGCCCAGGATCAGGACGGTCGCGACAAGAGCGGCCAGTCCGACACCGAGCAGCCACGGGGTCATCGAGCTGTCGTCGGCGACCAGTCCGGCCTCGCCGCTGGGAACGCCGCTCGGCGCACCGTGCAGCCCGTCGATGGTCTGCACCGCCAGGTCGAGGTTCTCGTCCTCGGCGCTGCCCCAGGCATAGACGATGGTGTTGGTGCCCTCGGCCAGCTCCAGCTCTGCCGGGCCCAGCACGACATTGTCCGTGCCGGCTAGCGCGACGCCGGCCTCCACGGTCCCCGCCGCGACGTCCGCCGAGGCCTCGTTCGGGTTGGTCAGACCCTCGAACGTGGGTGTCCCGTTGACCAGGACGTCCACCGCAGGGGCGGCCGCCGCGTGGCGCACCGTCACCCGGGCGTCGCCGGCGGCGAGCTCGGACATGTCGTTGGTGAACACCGTGGCCGTCGGCTCGCCGTTCTCGGTCAGGTGAGCGACGATCGTGGCGTTGGCACCTTCGGGAACCTCGACCCCGGCCGCCTCGATCGCGGGATCGCCGTCCGGCCCCTCGCCATCCGGGAAGATCGCGATGTCGTAGGTGCCTGCCGGAAGTGTGAGCGGATCGGTGAGTGTCCCTGGTTCGAAGTCGGGGATCAGCTCCTCGCCGTTCGCGTACACGTCCACGGTGAGGTCGGGGACGCCGTGCAGGACGCTCACGGTCGCGTCCGACGACTCGGACGACTCCGCGTTGGCCGTCCCGGCTGTGGCCGCCAGCGCGAGCGGCACCGTCAGCGCCACGGCTGCGGTCTTGGTGCGGTACATGGTCTCCTCCTTGGGCTTTGTCGGCGTACCGTCACCCCTTCTTCGGAGCCGTCCGCGCGCTTGGATGCAAATTTAGCACTAAAAGTTTGCCCGCACGGACCGGCGGTACGAGACCGGAGAGGATGCCGGACCGGATCGCTTCTCGCTAGGCTCGACTCCGAGGTGCACCAGACGGGGGCAGGCATGTCCGACGCCGCACGCGTGGCCGGTCGGTCCGGGCTGGCCGGGGACGGCACCACCGACACGCGGATAGCCCGGCTGCGGGGCTACAATTTCGTCGCTGCCGCGCTGCATACCGTCCAGGCGGCCGTCGTCCTCGCCCTGTCCAACGACTTCGCGCTCCCGGTCACGGGGACCTATCTCGCCGGCCCGCCAGGAACCCCGCCGCAAGACGCCGTCACGCTGTTCGAGATCGCGATCGGGCCCGCCGTCGCGGTCTTCCTGCTGCTAGCGGCCGTGGACCACATCGTCGTCGCGGTGCCGCCGTTCTTCCGCCGCTACCGGGCCGGCCTGCTGCAGAACCGCAACTACTTCCGGTGGGTGGAGTACTCGCTCTCCGCCTCGCTGATGATCGTCCTCATCGCCCTGCTCACCGGTATCTCCGACATCGCGGCGCTGATCGCCGTCTTCGGGGTCAACGCGTCGATGATCTTCTTCGGTTGGCTGCAGGAGAAGTACAACCAACCCGGCGACGGCGAGTGGCTGCCGTTCATCTTCGGGTGCATCGCAGGGGCCATCCCGTGGGTGGCCATCGTCGTCTACGTGATCGCGCCCGGGTCGACCACGGGTGCCGAACCCCCGGGCTTCGTCTATGCGATCATCGTCTCGCTGTTCGTGTTCTTCAACATCTTCGCGCTCAACCAGTGGCTGCAGTACAAGTCAGTCGGCCGCTGGCGCGACTACCTCGTGGGAGAGCGCGCCTACATCACGCTGAGCCTGGTGGCGAAGTCGGCGCTGGCGTGGCAGGTCTTCGCGGGCGCTCTCGCTGGATGACTGCGCCACCGCTCAGGCCTTCCGGCGCTGGTCGACGATGCGGCGCATCTTCCCGACGGAGCGCTCGATCCCCTGCGGGTCGACGACCTCCACGCCGACGCTGACCCCGATGGTGCTCTTGATCAGGTGCTGCAGGTGCTGACCGGCCTCGGTGGCGACCGTGGCTTCGGCGTCGGGCCGGCGCTCGACCTTGACGGTCATCTCGTCCATTCGGCCGGGCCGCGACAGCCAGCACTGGAAGTGCGGCGACAGGGCGGGCGTGCGGAGAATGAGTTCCTCGATCTGGGTCGGGAACAGGTTCACGCCACGCATGATGATCATGTCGTCGGACCGGCCGGTGACCTTCTCCATCCGCCGCATGGTGCGCGCGGTCCCCGGAAGCAGCCGGGTGAGGTCGCGGGTGCGGTACCGGACGAGCGGAGTCGCCTCCTTCGTCAGCGTCGTGAACACCAACTCGCCTCGCTCTCCGTCCGGGAGGACCTCGCCCGTGATCGGGTCGACGACCTCCGCGTAGAAGTGGTCCTCCCAGATGTGCAGGCCGTCCTTGGTCTCCACGCACTCGTTCGCGACCCCGGGCCCCATGACCTCGGACAGGCCGTAGATGTCCACGGCGTGCATGTCGAACCGCTGCTCGATCTCACGGCGCATCTCGTCGGTCCACGGCTCGGCGCCGAAGATGCCCACGCGCAGCGAGGTGCTCGCCGGATCGACGCCCTGCCGTTCCAGCTCATCGAGGATCGACAGCATGTACGAGGGCGTGACCATGATGATGTCGGGCTCGAAGTCATTGATCAGCAGGACCTGGCGCTCGGTCATGCCGCCGGAGACCGGGATCACCGTGCATCCCAGCACCTCGGCTCCGTAGTGCGCGCCGAGCCCACCGGTGAACAACCCGTAGCCGTACGCCACGTGCACCCGGTGGCCGGGACGCCCTCCTGACGCGCGGATCGAGCGCGCCATCACGTCCGCCCAGGTCCGGATGTCTTTCGCGGTGTAGCCGACCACGGTCGGCCGGCCCGTCGTGCCGGAGGACGCGTGGATGCGCGACACCTGTTCCCGGGGCACCGCGAACATGCCGAACGGGTAGTTCTCGCGCAGGTCGTCCTTGGTGGTGAAGGGAAACCTGGCGAGATCCTCCAGGCTCTTCAGATCGCCCGGCCCGACGCCGGCGTCGTCGAAGGCCCGCCGGTAATGGGGAATGTTGTCATAGCAGTGCTGCAGGCTCCAGGCAAGGCGCTCGAGTTGCAGCGCCCGCAACTCGTCGACCGACGCGGTCTCGATCGGCTCCAGGTCACCGGGGTGGGGACTGAGGTCTTCCACGGGAGCCTCCTTGGTTCGGTGGCACTTCGATGTCGTACGTGATCAGGATGTCAAGGCCAGTGCACGGCGTGCTGCCGCGGCCAGGTCGGACGGGGAACGTACGCAGGCGGCAAGGTGCGCGTCCGGACGGACGAGCCACACCTCGTCGTCGTCGGCCCGCAGCGCGGCACGGAGCACGCCGTCGACGTCGACCTCGTCGATAGGGAGCACCCGTACCGGTACACCGGGCGGCAGGGCGTCGCGCAGGGCGGCCTCGCACGCCGGCAGGTCCGCCGCCGGTCCGCCGAGGCCCAGCAGGCCGAAGCGGCAGATCTGCCGCAGGCGGGTCACCGACGGGTCGCTCGCGTCTCGAGCCGGGCCGTCGGGAACCACGACGCCGGGGACGGTCGCGGGCGGTTGCCCGGGCTCGGGCCGGCCCGGCCACGGCCGGTCCGCAGAAGGAGTCGTCAGCGGCGAGTCGACGTACCAGAAGGGCTCCGCCAGCCGCCCGGAGTCGACGAGGGCCCTGGCTCCGGGATCGCGGACTGCCGCGTCCAGGATCTGCCGCCGCCGTTCCCGGAGGGCGTCTGACTGCGGCACCAGGAAGTCCATGGTGGCGCTCGTGACGGCGATGTTCTCCCTGGCGGCGGCCAGCCGCTCGGCGTCGTAGCTGTCGAGGAGCTGCTCACCGCCCCAGCCGTGGAGCAGGAACGCGATCTTCCAGGCGGCGTTCTCGACGTCCGGCACACCCGAGTTCAGGCCCCGTGCGCCGAACGGGGCGACCAGATGAGCGGTGTCGCCGGCCAGCAGCACCCGGCCCACCCGCATCCGGTCGACGATTCGCGAGTGGAACCGGTACACCGAGCTCCACACCACCTCGTACGGCTGGTCGCCGATGATCTGGCGGATGCGGCGGTCGAGCGAGCCGTCGGCGCGGGCGGCCTCGAGGTCGAAGCTGGGCTCCACCTGCCAGTCGATGCGGAACACCGAGTCCGGGCAGGGGTGGATGAGGACCTGGCGGTCGGGGTTCCACGGCGGGTCGAAGTAGAACCGTCGCTCGTTCTGCCAGCCGGGTAGGTCCGCCCGGATGTCGCAGATGAGGAACGCGTCGTCGAACGTGTTGCCGTCGAGCGACACGCCGAGCGACTGGCGCACCTCCGCCCCGTGGGCGCCTCCAGCGGCCACGGCGTACGACGCGTGCAGCACCACGTCGCCGCCTGTGGTCCGGCAGCGCACCTCCACCCCGTCGTCCGACGAGGACACGCCGATCGCCTCATGGCCCCACCTGACCTCGATCAACGGCTGCGCCGCGATCGCCTCGTCGAGCAGTTCCTCCGTCCGAGCCTGCGAGATGTTGACGAACGGCGGGAGCGGGGAGCGGCCGGGGTCCTGCAACTCGATGCAGAACAGTTCGTGGTCGCGGTACATGGTGCGCGCACGGGACCAGGTCACGCCCTGCTCGGTGATCGCGGACACGCCGCACGCCGACCACACGTCGAGCACGTCCCGCTGCTGGCAGATCGACTTGCTGCCCACCGGGTCGCGGCTGGGGCGTGCTTCGAGCACCAGGACCCGTACCCCCCATCGGGCCAGCAGCAGCGCCGCAGTCTGTCCCACCGGCCCGTTGCCGATGACGATCGCGGGCCACCGTTCGGTGTCGGCTGCGTTCATCCCTGCAGCTCGTCCCAGACCCGGCGGTCCCGCTCGGCGGTCCAGATGGTCGGGTGCTCGACGCCCTGGAGTTCTTCCCACAGCCGCGCGACGTTGAAGGGCATGGTGTGCTCGAAGATGGGCCAGGCACCGTAGACCGGGGCGAGCTCGGCGTGGCAGGCCTGGAACGCGTCCTGGAGCGTGCCGCCGTCAGCCTGGATCCTCCGCACCTGGCTGATCATCGTGGTCAGGAAGGCGCGCGTCTGGGCGAGCGCGGCGTCGGTGGCCTCCCGCCCGTGCGCGACGGGACCTCGACCGCCTACCAGGTGCTCGGCGCGCAGCGCGGCCACCGCGTCGAGCGTGCCGGTCGACCACTCGGTGTGGTACGCGTCCCCGGTGTACAGGGCGGCCTGGGCCTCGACGAGATCGCCCGCGAACAGCACCTTGAGCCGGGGGAGCCACGCGACGATGTCGCCGGCGGTGTGCCCGCGACCACAGTGCTGCAGGACGAGGTCTCCGCGCGAGCCCCCGAGGGGGATGGTCACGCGGTCGTTGAACGTCAGCGTCGGCCAGGTCAGGCCGGGGATCGAGGCAGGGTCTTTGAACAGCCGCGGCATCCGCGCGAGCTCGCTCTCCCAGTCCTGCCGCCCCCGCTCGGCGATCAGCTCGCGGGTGCGTTCGTGCGTCACGATCACCTGGGCGTCGAAGGCGCTGGCGCCGAGGACCCGGACGGCGTGGTAGTGCGAGAGCACG
>JBMCTR010000043.1:0-9052 GCA_048622955.1 Actinomycetota bacterium | reverse complement strand
CCGACCCGTATCGGATGCGGGCTCTCCACCGAGTCGAGGAAACGGACGTTGGCGCCCTCGAGGCGCATCAACGTCACGGTCTCCTCGACCTCGCGTGCCAGCCGCTCCATGTGCGGGCGGGCCTGGCGGCGGATGTCCATGCGCACGACGGCCGCGAGCCCGAGGCTCACGAGGGCGGGCCCTGCCCGGTAGCCGCGCGACGCGCGATCCCGCTGGGCGAACTCGTAGTGCTCCAGCATGCTCAGCAGGCGGTGTGCCGTGGACCGCGCCATCCCCAGCTCCCTGCTGGCCTCCGACACGCCGATCGCCTCGCGGTCCCGCAGCATCAGCAGGATCTCCAGCGCCTTCGCCACCGAATGCACCGGGTAGCCGGGTGCCTCCGCGGCCCGGAGCCCGTCGCTCATCACACCCCACGGTTGACGTCTCGTGTGTTCCACATACTAGACTTTTCACGGGAATCGTTCCATTATACAGAACAACCAGGACGCCCTGGGAGTGACGCGACGGCACGGCAAGGTCGCCGGGAGGTGCCGAGGTGGCTCGACTCACCAGCGGCAGACGCCCGACCGTCCCCCGGCCGGGCTCCTCGTTCTGGATCGGCCTCGCCGGCGTCCTCGTCGTGATGGCGGTGCTGGAGTTCATCGCCCGCCTCGAACTGCTGCCGTCGCGATGGTTCCCGCCGGTGACGACGGTGTTCGGTGCGCTGGGCGACCTGCTGGCCGCCGGCGAGGTGTGGCTCGAGGTGGGCCGGACGCTGCAGGGCTGGGGCGTCGGCCTGGCCGTCGCCGCGGTGCTCGCGGTTCCGCTCGGCATGCTGATCGGCTCTGCGGAGTCGGTCTACCGCGCCCTGCGAGCGGTCATCGAGTTCCTGCGCCCGATCCCGTCGGTGGCGCTGATCCCGGCCGCGGTGCTGATCTTCGGCATCGGGCTGGGGATGAAGGTCTTCCTGGTGGCGTTCGCCGCGTTCTGGCCGATCCTGTTCCAGGGGATCTACGGCGTGCAGGACGTCAATCCCGGCGTCAAGGAGACCGCCCGGGCCTACGGGCTGGGACCGGTCGCGCGGTTCGTCAGGGTCGTGCTGCCGAGCACGCTCGCGTACATCGCGACCGGCCTGCGCATCTCGTCGGCCATCGCCCTGATCCTCGCCGTGACCGCCGAACTGGTGGTGGGCGCCGACGGGCTCGGCCGGGCGATCATCGCCGCACAGACCGCCGCGCAGATCCCCACGATGTACGCGCTCATCGTCGTGACCGGCACGCTCGGCTGGCTGCTCAACGCCGCGTTCCAGGCGGCGGAGGCACGGGTGCTGCACTGGCATCCCGCCCACCGCGAGGAGGTGCTCGCGTGACGGCCGGCCCGGTCACTGGCATGGTTGCCGAGGCGCGGAGGCGGCGCCGGTGGGTGCTCGTGGCGCTCGAGGTCGCGGTCCCGGTGCTGCTGCTCGCCGCGTACGCCGCGTGGGCCGCCGGGAGGGAGTCGTTCTACTTCCCTGCGCTGGGCACGATCGCCGAGCGCTTCGCCGACCTGTGGCTGTCCGAGCGGGCGGCGGAGGACGTGCTGCCGAGCCTGCGCCGGTTGGGGATCGGCTACGCGCTCTGCGTGGTCCTCGGGGTCGGCATCGGCCTGGTGCTCGGCGCCTTCCGGGTGGTCCAGCAGGGCGTCCAGCCGTTCGCCGAGTTCCTGCGCGCGCTGCCGGCGATCGCGCTGATCCCCTTCGGCATCCTGGTGTTCGGCACCGGCGACACCATGAAGGTGTTCATCATCGTGGTCGGCGCGGTGTGGCCGATCCTGCTCAACACCGTCGACGGCGTCCGCGGCGTCGACCGCGGGATGCTCGAGATGGCGCGCGCGTACAGCGTCGGCCGGTGGGGGCGCATCCGCGACATCGTCATCCCGGCCGCACTGCCGCGGGTCGTCGCCGGGATGCGCACCAGCCTGTCCATCGCGATCATCCTCATGGTCGTCAGCGAGATGGTCGCGAGCCGGGACGGCGTCGGCTACTTCGTCCTCGAGTCCCAGCGCAGGTTCGCGATCGGCGACATGTGGGCCGGGATCATCCTGCTCGGGATCATCGGCTACGTCGCGAACTTCCTGTTCGTCCAGGCCGAGCGGCGCGTCCTGCACTGGCACCGCGAGTCGAAGGGGGCTGCGCGATGACCGCCCGCACCATGCTCGAGGTCGCCGCGCTGGCCAAGACGTACCAGTCCCGGGACGGCATGACGCCGGCGATCGCCGACGTGTCCTTCACGGTCGCGCCGGGCGAGCTGGTGTGCGTCGTCGGCCCGTCCGGATGCGGCAAGACCACGCTGCTGAAATGCCTCGCCGGGCTGCTCGCCCCGACGGCGGGCGAAGTGCTGCTGGACGGCGAGGCGGTGCGGCGGCCCCCGCCGAACATGGGGTTCGTGCCCCAGGACTACTCGGCGTCGATGCTGCCGTGGCTGAAGGTCGACAGCAACGTGACGTTCCCGCTGCGGCACAAGGGCGTCGCCGCCCGCCGCCGGGCCGAGCTCGCGGAGGAGACGCTGCGGGTCGTCGGCCTCTCGGAGTTCGCGCGCCACTACCCGTGGCAGTTGTCCGGCGGCATGCAGCAGCGGGTGGCCATCGCCCGGGCACTCGCCTACGAGCCGGAGATCCTGCTCATGGACGAGCCGTTCGCCTCGGTCGACGCCCAGACCAGGGGCGATCTCGAGGACCTCCTGCTCGACGTCTGGGCGACCTACGGCGTGACCACGGTGTTCGTCACGCACGACATCGACGAGTCCGTCTACCTCGCGGATCGCGTCATCGTCCTCAGCCGCCGTCCGTCGACGGTGCAGCGGACGGTGCCGGTGGACCTGCCGCGACCGCGCGACCAGATCACCACGAAGCAACTCGCCGAGTTCGCCCGGCTGCGCACCGACGTGATGCGCACCATCAAGCGGGCCGGCGGGGACGAGTCTGACCAGTCGCCCAGCGGTCCGCACCGCGTCGGTGCGTCCCGCGAGAGAACGGAGGATCGGCAATGAGTAGCACGTTGACACGGCGTACCGCGCTTCGATGGGCAGCCGGGGCGGCGAGCGTGGCCCTGGTCGCGGTCGGCTGCGGCGGTGACGACGACGGGACCGCGGACGAGGAGGACGTGGCCGAGGAGGCGGCGGAGGAGTCCCCGGCGCCGGCGGAGGCCGAGCAGACCGAGGACACCGCCGAGGAGGAGATGGAGACCGTCAGCCTCACGGTCGGCGACATCCTCGGGACGCCGTCCGCGTTCCTGATCTTCGCCGTCGAACAGGGCTTCATGGAGGAGCAGGGCCTGGACGTCCAGGTCGAGCCGAACCCGGGAGGCGCGGCGAACATCCCGGGCGTGGAGTCGGGCGAGTTCGACATCGCCGGTTCCAACGTGGTCTCGGTGCTGCTCGCGCGTTCCCAGGGCCTGGGCGTGAAGATGGTCAGCGCCGGAACGTTCGGCGGGGAGACACCCGAGACCGACTTCGCGCAGATCCTGGTCGCGGAGGACAGCGACATCCAGGGCCCGGAGGACCTGGACGGACGGTCGGTGGCGATCAATACGCTCGCCAACATCGCCGAGGTGACCACGCGCGCCTCGATCGAGAACGCCGGCGCCGGCCACGAGAACATCGACTTCGTCGAGATCGGCTTCCCCGACATGATCCCCGCGCTCCAGGACGGCCAGGTCGATGCGATCTTCGAGATCGAGCCGTTCGTCTCGGTGGGGACGAGCCAGGGGCTGCGTCCGGTCATCGCGCCGTACGCGGGCACCGAGCCGGGCATGGCCATCGGCTCGTACTTCAGCTCCGACGAGTTCATCGAGCAGAACCCGGACGTCATCGACCGGTTCATCGCGGGGGTGAGCGCGGCGGGCGAGCACGTCGCGGCCAACCCGGACGAGTTCCGGGACGCGCTGGTCGAGTTCGGCGGCCAGGACCCGGACGTCGCCGAACAGGTCGTCATCCCCGAGTGGGGCGGCCCGGTGGACGTGGAGTCGGTCGAGCTCATCGGCGAGTTGATGGTCGAATACGGGCTGGTCGACGAGGCCCCGGCGATCGAGGACGTCGTCTACCAGTAGCGCCCGCACGGGGTTCGGGCGATTCCGTCCGCCCGGTAGTCGCCCCTGATCGTGGTTGTAGGGCACGATGTGCCAAGGGACTGGAGGTGCGGCATGGCGATGCTGGAGTTGTTCACGTCCGAGTCGGTGACCGGCGGCCATCCGGACAAGGTCGCGGACCAGATCTCGGACGCGGTGCTGGACGAGGTCCTGCGGCTGGATCCGACCCCCGCGGCGGCGCGCGTCGCCTGCGAGACGGTGGTGACCACGGGGCTGGTTCTCGTCACCGGCGAGATCACGACCAGCGCGTACGTCGACATCGCGAGCATCGCCCGGAACACCATCGTCGACATCGGATACGACGACTGGTCCACCGGCTTCGACGGCCGGACCTGCGGGGTGCTCGTCGCGATCGACGAGCAGTCGCCGGACATCGCCGGCGGGGTGGACAGCTCGTACGAGTCCCGGGGCATGACTTCCGTGGAGGACGCCCTCGACTCGCTCGGAGCAGGTGACCAGGGCATGATGGTCGGCTTCGCGTGCACCGAGACGGACGCGCTGATGCCGCTGCCGATCCAGCTGGCGCACCGGATCTCGGAGCGGCTGGCCACGGTGCGCAGGGACGGCACCGTGCCGTCCCTGCGGCCCGACGGCAAGTCGCAGGTCACGGTCAGGTACGACGGCATCACTCCGGTGGAGGTCACCCGAGTCGTGATCTCCACGCAGCACGCCCCCGAGATGGACGCCGAGAGCCTCAGGCAACTGCTGATCGACCATGTGGTCCGTCCGTCGATGCCCGGGCACATCGCCTGGGACCCCGGCACGGTGATCGTCAACCCGTCGGGCCAGTTCGTCCTCGGCGGGCCGCGCGCGGACGCCGGCCTGACCGGACGGAAGATCATCGTGGACACGTACGGCGGGATGGCCCGGCACGGCGGCGGAGCGTTCAGCGGCAAGGACCCGACCAAGGTCGACCGGTCGGCGGCGTACGCGGCCCGCTGGGTGGCCAAGAACATCGTCGCGGCCGGGCTGGCGGACCGGGTCGAACTGCAGGTGGCGTACGCGATCGGGATGGCGCAGCCGGTGAGCTTCGGGCTCACCACGTTCGGCACCGAGTCCGTGGACCCGGACAAGATCGTCAACGCCGTGCGGGAGGTCTTCGACCTCCGGCCCGCGGCCATCATCCGTGATCTGGGCCTGCACCGGCCGATCTTCCGGCCGACCGCGGCCTACGGCCACTTCGGGAGGGACGAGTTCCCGTGGGAGCGGACCGACCGCGCCGAGGCGCTGCGCGCGTACTGCGGGTGATGACATGTGCGAGTTGTCAGGCCTGACAGGTCGCCCACCGGCGGCGACGTGCGCGGCGACCCTGACAGCTCGACGGAGACCTTCCGTCGGCCGGAAGGGTACCTAATGGTCGGGAAGAATCGTCCCCTAGCCTGGAGGATTCTGTGACCGTGTGTTCTGGAGGTGCCAGTGACTGACAACAGCAAACCGCCGTACCGGGCCGACCACGTCGGCAGCCTGCTGCGACCCGAGCGGCTGCTCCAGGCCCGGGAGCGGCACGCCGCCGGTGAGATCGACGACGGCGCGCTGCGCGAGGTCGAGGACGACGCGATCCGCGACGTCGTACGGATGCAGCGCGACGTCGGGCTGCGGACGGCCACCGACGGCGAGTTCCGGCGGTCGACATGGCACATGGACTTCATCTACTCCCTGGAGGGCATCGACCAGGCGGACGGCGAGATCAAGGTGCCGTTCCGGAACGAGCAGGGAGCCTTCGAGTGGGCCGTCGCCGCGATGACGGTCGACGGCAAGATCGATATCAAGCAGCCGATCTTCGGCGATCACTTCGAGTTCCTGCAGTCCGCCGCGGAGGGGACGGGCCTGACGCCCAAGCTCACCATCCCGTCTCCGAGCATGGTGCACTACCGCGGCGGGCCCGCGGCGATCGACCCGGCGGTGTACCCCGACGAGGAGATGTTCTGGTCGGACCTGACCGCGGCCTACGCCAAGCAACTGCGGATGATGGCCGACCTCGGGTGTACCTATCTCCAGTTGGACGACGTCAGCCTGGCCTACCTCAACGACCCGAAACAGCGGGAGCGGGTCGCCTCCTGGGGTGGCGACGCCGAGCACCAGCACGAGCACTACATCCGCCAGATCAACACCGTGCTGGCGAACAAGCCGGAGGGGATGTCCGTCACCACGCACCTGTGCCGGGGCAACTACCAGTCGTCGTGGGCCGCGGAAGGCGGGTACGACTTCGTGGCCGAGGCGCTGTTCGGCCAGCTCGGCGTGGACGGGTTCTTCCTGGAGTACGACGACGAGCGGTCGGGCACGTTCGAGCCGCTGCGCTTCGTCCCGCCGGGGAAGAAGGTCGTGCTCGGGCTGGTCACCACCAAGCGCGGCGACCTGGAGAGCAAGGACACCCTCAAGCGCCGGATCGAGGAGGCGAGCAAGTACGTGCCGCTGGACCAGCTGTGCCTGTCGCCGCAGTGCGGGTTCTCCTCGACCGTGGAGGGCAACAAGCTCAGCTACGACCAGCAGGTCGCCAAGCTGGAGCTCATCGTCGAGACGGCCGCCGAGGTCTGGGGCTAGCGCGCCGGCTGGACCCGGAGGGCGGGTCTGAGCTCCGTCCGGCACAGGGCGTGCAGGAAGCAGGTCTGCTCGCCCATGTCGACCAGCGTCCGGGCGAAGTCCTCGCCCTCCGGAGTGTCCAGGTAGACGTGCGTCTCGACCGGGTCGGCCCGACCGGCCCGGCCCGAACCGCCGGACGCGCCACCGGCCGAGAAGTGCGTGTCCTGGATCGTCCGGTAGCCGTCGAGCTGTTTCCTGGTGATGGCGGCGTACCGGCCGAACTGGGTCATGAAGCAGAACCCGATCCCGGCGGCGACGAGCGTTGCGGCATCCGGCGCCCGCGGCGCCCGGCGGCCCTCCGGCTCCTCGGACAGGAAGTGGAAGCTCGAGCCGGACGGCTTGAACAGGCTGACTTCGATGTCCCTGAGCCCGTCGGGTCGAGCCGTGCACGCTGCCCGGACGTGCAGGGTGCGCTTCTGCTCGGCCTGCAGGCTGGAGCCCTTGCCTCCCTCGCCCTCGTGAAGCTGGGCGGTGGCGGTTCTGACGATCAGTTCGGTGGCGTTGCCCGGCCCGCCCACGGTCACCTCGTCGAAGCGGCCGCCCGGGTCGGGCAGCGACGGCGCGTCGAGGGCGGCGACCCTGCCGACGGACAGCGGACGGCCCTGGCAGGTGGCGGTGAACAGGCTGGTCAGCCGCTCGCGCAACAGGCCGTGCAGCGGAGATGCGCTGAGCGCGTCGGCACACAGGCCGGGCAGGTCCGCGTCCCCCGCCTCGCCGTCGATCTCCACGGTCACTTCCGGCGGCAGTGCGCCGCCCACCATCGTGCCGCGGAGCGCCGAGCCCTCCATGGTGTACCTGTTGTCGAGGACGAGCCGCAGGCCGTCGAGTGCCACGCCGCGCCGCTCGGCGAGGGCGGCGATCTCGGTGAAGTACGAGGCGACCATCCCCGCACCCATGAACGCCAGCGGGAACGGCGCTTCGTCGTAGCCGGCGAGGTAGGGTCCCTCGTCACAGCTCAGCCGCCAGGTCGAGTTCGTGGCGCTGGAGACGATCAGCGCCTCCTTCTGCATGCCGGCGAGCGAGCGCACGTACGAGCGCACCGCGACGCCGAGCCGCGGCTCGGGGGCCTCGATGCCGAGCGCGGCCGCGTTGCCCACCGCGAAGAAGCGCGGCCGGTCGTCCTTGCCCAGGATGTTGTCTGCTGTCATCGCGGTTGCTCACCCCTTCGTCCGGTGCCGCACGGGTGCGGCCGTACTACGCATGCTCAACCCATCAGGTCGGGCAGGAACATGATGATCTCGGGGAACGCCACCACCAGCGCCACAGCGGCGATCAGCGCCACCCAGAACGGCACCACCGAGCGGAACACCCTGCCCACGTTGACCTCGGTGATGCCGCTCACGACGTACACGATGATGCCGACCGGTGGTGTGAGCAGGCCGACGAGCAGCATCATGATCGACGCCACGCCGAACCAGACGCCGCTGTATCCGAGGCCGGTGACGATCGGGTACATGATCGGAGTCATGATTACCAGGATCGCGATCTCGTCCATGAGCGCGCCGAGCGCGAAGTAGATCATGAAGATCATCGCAATGACGAGGAACGGCGTGATGTCCAGGCCCTGCACGAAGTCGGCGAGCACGCGGGGGATCCGCGTGACGGACAGGAAGAAACCGAACATCCGGCTGGCGATGACCACCAGGAAGATCATGGCGCTGATGAGCACCGTCTGGCTGGTCGCGTCCCGGAACGCCGTCCAGCTCAGGCGCCGGGTCAGTATCCCGTACAGCAGGGCGAGGCCCGCGCCGGCGGCGCCCGCCTCGGTGGGGGTGAACACGCCGAGGTACAGCCCGCCCATGCTGAGGCCGAAGATGGCCGGGACGGCCCACACCCGGCCGGCGAGCGGCAGCAGCCGCCGCCACTGGATACTGGCCTCGACGGCGGGTGCGAGGCGGGGCCGCAGCTTCACGATGATCCATGCCGTCACCAACAGCAGCAGCGTGGTCACGATGCCCGGCACGATGCCACCGATGAGGATCCGCCCGATCGACTCCTCGGTGAGGATGCCGTACAGCACCAGCACCGCGCTGGGCGGGATCAGTGCGCCCAGCGTCCCGCCGACCGCGGTGCACGCGGCGGCCAGCCCGTCGTCGTACCGGTACCGCCGCATCTCCGGCATCGCGACGACCGACATCGTGGAGGCGGACCCGACCGCCGACCCGCTGACCGATCCGAAGATCGCCGACGCGCCGATGGTCGACATCGCCAGGCCGCCGCGCAGCCGCCGGAGCAGCGCGTCCAGCAGCGCGTAGAGGTCCTTCCCGACCTGGGCCTGGGCGAGCAGCAGGCCCATGAAGATGAACAGCGGGATCACGCTCAGGCTGTACGTCGTGCCGCCCGTGAACGCGTCGGAGCCGAGCCGGGAGA
>JBMCTR010000042.1:0-9102 GCA_048622955.1 Actinomycetota bacterium | reverse complement strand
TCCACGAACACGTAGCCGCCCACGTGCCGGCGCGCGGCTCGCTGGGTTCGGGCGAGAACCGGCAGCAGCGGGCCGGCGGTGCCGTGGGCGACGAGGACGATCGGCGTCGGCACGTCGGAGGCGTGCAGCGGGCGTGCGGCACCGGCCACCCAGGCGACGGCGTACGGCGGTTCGCTCACCGCCACTTCCGGGGCCACCACGTGGTGCCCGGCCGCAGCCAGCTCACCTGCCGGATCCGCCCACCAGTCGGGAGGGTCGACCGGTCCGGGGACGAGGACGACGGTTCCGGGGCGCATCACCGCCAGCCTGTACCTGCGGCGGCGGCCGCGTCCACCCACATCGGGTGCCGCTTCGAGCAGTGAGCGCTCGCACGGCGAACCTCCTGCGTACGCCACCTCTGTTCGATCTGGCAGGCTCGGGAGCGTGGACGACGTGAGCACGGTCGGAGTCGGCCCGTGGGAGGGCGCGTGGCCGGACGACCCGATCTACGACCCGGAACTGCTGGCCCACGGCGACCGGCGCAACGTCGTCGACGGCTACCGCTACTGGCGGCGGGAGGCCATCGTCGCCGACCTGGACCGGCGCCGCCACGGGTTCCACGTCGCCATTGAGAACTGGCAGCACGACTTCAACATCGGTGCGGTCGTCCGCACTGCCAACGCCTTCCTGGCCGCTGCCGTGCACATCGTCGGCCGACGCCGGTGGAACCGCCGCGGCGCCATGGTGACCGACCGCTACCAGCACATCCGCCATCACGAGACCGCCGCCGCGCTCGGCGACTGGGCGCGGGCCGAGCACCTCCCCATCCTGGGCGTCGACAACGTCCCCGGAGCGGTGCCCCTGGAGACGTTCGACCTGCCGGGCCGCTGTGTCCTGCTGTTCGGCCAGGAAGGCCCGGGCCTGTCCGCGGCGGCCGGCGAGCAGGCCGACACCGTGCTGTCGATCGCGCAGTTCGGGTCGACCCGGTCGATCAACGCGGGAGCGGCCGCAGCAATCGCCATGCACGCGTGGATTCGCCGGCACGTGTTCGGCCAACGGGCCTCCGGCGGCTAGCCGGCGGGCGCACGCCACCGGGAGTGCCGTTACCGAATCTTTTCCCTGCGGGCCTTGCCCGCCGCTGCCACACGCCTTAACGTTCGTGTAACTACCGCCGCTAGTTTTCGGACTGGCGGCGACCGGACCAGCGACTCGTGGAGCCGCCAGCGATGTTGCAGGCGCACAACCTGGAAGTCGTCTACGACGACGTCATGCTGGTGCTGCGAGGGGTGAGCCTGGAGATCCCGCCGGGGCAGATCGTCGCCCTCCTCGGCGCGAACGGCGCCGGCAAGACGACCCTCCTGCGGGCGCTGACCGGCCTGCTGGACCCGCACAACGGGAAGATCACCCGAGGCGGCGTCAGCCTGGACGGCGCGTCCGTCGGGCACCTCAAGCCCGCTGCGCTCGTCCGGCGGGGCACTTCTCAGGTGATGGAAGGCAGGCGGACATTCGCCGAGCTGACGGTGGAGGAGAACCTGCGGCTGGGTGCCCACACCAACCCCCGGCAGCTGCGCGAACGGTTGGACCGGGTCCTCGAGCTGTTCCCGGTGCTGGCGGACAGGCGCCGCGAGTCCGCCGGCTACCTGTCGGGGGGTGAGCAGCAGATGCTCGCGATGGGACGGGCGATGATGGCCGACCCGCGCTACCTGCTGCTCGACGAACCGAGCCTCGGTCTGGCGCCCCGCCTGGTCGAGCAGGTGCGCGATCTCGTCGTCCAGATCAACGCGTCGGGCACCGGGGTGCTGCTGGTCGAGCAGAACGCGACGATGGCGCTGTCCATCGCTTCTCACGGCTACGTGCTGGAGACCGGCAAGGTCGTGCTGGACAAGCCGGCCGCCGAACTGCTCGCCGACGAGGACATCCGGGAGTTCTACCTCGGTCTGCACGCCGGCGACGGCGGCGGGCGCAGGTCGTTCCGCGACGTGAAGCACTACAGGCGGCGGAAGCGGTGGTTGTCGTGACGGTAGGCGACGACATCCTCCGGTTCTCGGAGGTGGAGCTGTCTTTCGCCGGGCTCAGGGCGATCGACGGGATCAGCTTCACCGTGGGACGCAGCGAGCTCTTCTCGATCATCGGGCCGAACGGCGCGGGCAAGACGTCGGTCTTCAACGTGCTCTCCGGGGTCTACCGCCCACAAGCCGGTGAGGTGGAGTTCGACGGCAGGCCGCTGCTCGGGCTGCGGCCACACCAGGTCGCGTCCCGTGGCATCGCGCGCACCTTCCAGAACGTCGAGCTGTTCTCCAACCTCACTGTGCTCGAGAACCTGATGCTCGGCAGGCACCACCACATGTCGTACGGCCCGCTGTCGGCCGTGGCGTGGCTCGGGCGGGCGCGCCGCTCGGAGATCAAGCACCGCGCCGAGGTGGAGGAGATCCTCGACTTCCTCGAGCTCGAGCAGTGGCGCCGCCTGCCGGTCGGCCTGCTGCCGTTCGGGGTGCAGAAGCGGGTGGAACTCGGGCGCGCGCTCGCGATGGAGCCCACGCTGCTGCTGCTCGATGAGCCGGTCGGCGGGATGAACGTCGAGGAGACCGAGGACATGGCGCGGTACATCCTCGACATCCGTGAGGAGCTCGGCATCCCGATCATCCTGGTCGAACACGACATGGGGCTGGTCATGGACCTCGCCGACCGGGTGCTGGTGGTCGACTTCGGGCGACCGATCGCCACCGGGAAGCCGAACGAGATCCAGAACAACCCCGACGTGATCCGCGCATACCTCGGGGAGGTGAACGGCGCATGACGACCACGACGGAACACGCAGGGCGCCCGACCGACGAACGTCCGCCCGCCGTGACAACGCTGGCGACCCGGGTCGCGGCCTGGGCGGCCCACGAGCCGGACGGCGTCGCGATGCGGCACAAGGACCTCGGCATCTGGCAGGAGGTGACCTGGGCCGACTACTGGGACACGGTGCAGACGGTGGGCCACGGGCTACTCGCGCTGGGCGTCGAGCCCGGCGACCGCGTCGCGATCCACTCCGAGAACCGGCCCGAGTGGCTCTACACCGATGTCGCCACGGTCGCGGCGCGCGCGGCGACAGTGGGCCTCTACCCGACCAACCCTCCCGCCGAGGTGTCGTACCTGCTGTCGCACTCCGGCTCGAAGGTCCTCGTCGCGGAGGACCAGGAGCAGGTCGACAAGGCCCTTTCGGTGGCCGCCGACTGCCCGGAACTCGAGCGAATCGTCTACATCGAACCGCGCGGCATCCGCAACCGGTACGACAACCCGCTGCTCATGAGCTGGTCCGAACTGCTTGAGCGCGGAGCCGAGCACCGGGCGACTCATCCGGACGCCCTCCTGGAGCGGATGGGTGACGCCATGCCGGACGACATCGCGACGATCATCTACACCTCGGGTACCACGGGCCCTCCCAAGGGCGCGATGCTGTCGGTCGCCAACATCGAGTTCGCCATCGCCACCCACCAGTCGGGGGTGGGATTCGCGGACCCGCCGCCCGGACCGCACGACCTTCTGCTGTCCTACCTCCCGCTGTGCCATGTCGTCGAGCGGACGTTCACCATCTGGTTCAACGTGGCCGCCGGCACCCAGGTGAACTTCGCGGAGTCGATCGACACCGTGCAGCAGAACCTCGCGGAGGTGCAGCCCACGATCCTGTTCTCGGTGCCGCGAATCTGGGAGAAGATCCTCGCGAGCGTCCAGATCAAGCTGGCCGCCGCCTCGTGGCCCAAGCGGCTCGCGGCGAGGTGGTGGCTCGGCGTCGCGGGGTGGATCGGCGACACGCTGGTCCGGACCGGCGGCACGCACACACCCGCCAGCCGGATCGCCTACGCGATCGGGTGGCTGTTCTACTACCGGGCGCTCCGTGAGCGCATCGGGATGCGGCGGGTGCGCGCGGGGATCTCGGGCGCCGCGCCGATCGCGCCGGACGTGCTGCGGTTCTTCATGGGCATCGGCGTCCCGATGTTCGAGGCGTACGGCATGACCGAGAACGCCGCCATCGCCACGTCCAACCGGCCGGGCCGGATCAAGCTCGGAACGGTCGGTGAGCCCCTCGGCGATGCCGAGGTGCGCATCGACCCGGCCTTCGGTGAGATCCTCACCCGGCACCCCGGTGTGTTCCAGGGCTACTTCCGCGACCCGGAGGCGACCGCCGAAGTCCTTACCCCCGACGGCTGGCTGCGTACGGGCGATGTCGGCGAGTGGGTGGACGGCACGCACGTGAGGATCACCGACCGGGCCAAGGACATCATCATCACCGCGGGCGGCAAGAACGTGGCGCCCTCCGAGATCGAGAACGCGCTCAAGGCGTCCCCCTACATCAAGGAGGCCATCGTCGTTGGAGAAGGCCGCCCGTACCTGACCGCGCTGATCGGCGTCGAGCTCGACACGGTCGCGGACTGGGCGCAGCGGCGCCGGCTGACCTTCACCACCTACCGCGACCTGTCGGAGAAGCCGGAGGTCATCGAGCTGGTGCAGGGCATCGTGGACGATGTCAACAGTCGGCTGGCCAGAGCCGAACAGATCAAGAAGTTCGGCATGCTGCCCCGGGAGCTCGACCACGAGGACGGCGAGCTCACCGCTACCCAGAAGGTCAAGCGCGGCGCGATCAGCGACCGGTTCGCCGACCTCGTCGACGACCTCTACTCGACGAAGAAGCCGGCATGACGGACCTCCTGGGGGCGGTGGCCGACGGCCTGGGACGCGGCAGCGTCTACGCGCTGATCGCGCTCGGCTTCGTGATCATCTACAAGTCGAGCAGGGTGATCAGCTTCGCCCAGCCGGGATTCATGATCGCCGGGGTCGTGCTCGTGACCCACTTGGTGGAGCTGCCCTGGCTCGGTTTCTGGGGCGCCGCTGCCCTCGGCGCGGTGCTCATCGGACTGCTCGGGCTCGGCGTGGAACGCACGGTGATCCGCCCGCTCGTCGGCCGGCCGATCTTCGCCATCGCGATCATCACGATCGGGCTCGACATCATCATCCGCACCGTGGCGCACGCGTTCATCGGCATCAACGTCCGGCACGTGAACGACCCGTGGGGCCTGGAGACGGTCGCCCTCGGCCCCGTCGAAGTCCAGCAACGGCACGTCGCAACCGTGCTCACGGCCGCGGTGCTGGTGACACTGCTGTTCGCGTTCTTCCGCTTCACGCGCACCGGCCTCGCCATGCGCGCGGTCGCGGAAGACCAGGAGGCCGCACTGGCGCAGGGCGTCAGCGTGGGGGCGGTTTTCGCCATCTCCTGGGCGCTGGCCACCGGACTCGCCGCGGTCGCCGGCACCTTCGCCGCCGCGGGGGTGAGCGTGGACAACACGTTCTGGCCGATCGCGCTCTTCGCGCTGCCCGTGATCATTCTCGGCGGGCTGGACTCGCTCGAGGGTGCGGTCGTCGCCGGACTGGTGATCGGCGTCATCCAGTCGCTGGCCGCCAACTACCCGGGCGCGCTGTCCTGGCTCGGGGACAACCCGTCGGTCATCGTTCCGTGGCTGGTCATGGTGCTGGTGCTGGTCGTACGGCCGTACGGGCTGTTCGGCACGCGGGAAGTGGAGCGTGTCTAAGTGCTGACCAGAGACCCCAAGGCCCGGCGACCGCTGCTGCACACCTCGTACAGCAGCGACATGGCGCTGTTCAACACCCGGGCCAAGCGCAACACGGTCATCGTGCTGTTCCTGGTGGCCGCGGCGCTGCCCTTCGTGCTCGCCGACGCGGAGGTCACCACGCTCGCGCGCGGCAGCGCCTACGCCATCGGCGCCATCGGGTTGGGCCTGCTCACCGGCTATGCCGGCCAGATCTCGCTCGGCCACGCCTTCTTCGCGGGGATCGGCTTCTACACCGCCGCGGTCATCGGCGGCGATCCGGACGGCAGATCGCTGGGGCTCGGCATCTCCGAGGTCCTGATCTGGCTGCCGGCGGCCGGTCTCGTGGCCGCCGCAGTCGGTGTGCTCGTGGCCCCGCTCGCCGTCCGGCTGCGCGGGCTGTACCTCGCGATCGTCACGCTCGGCCTGGTGTTCGTCGGCGAGCACGCGTTCGAAGAGCTGGACTCGATCACCGGCGGGCCGAGTACCGGCCGTCCGCCGCCGGCCCTGGAGCTGTTCGGCTACCCGCTCGGCGAGGATGGCGACCTGTTCAGCCGCGCTCAGCAGCTGTACTGGCTGCTGCTCGTCCTCCTCGTGCTCTTCGCCGTGGCCGCGCGCAACATCGCCCGCTCCAACATCGGCCGGGCGTTCACCGCGATCCGCGACCGGGACATCGCGGCCGGCATCATCGGCGTGAACCTCGTCAAGCAGAAGACGATCGCGTTCGCGATCTCGTCGTTCTACGCCGGCTGCGCGGGCGCCCTGTTCTACACGACGTTCCTCAACGTCAACCCGAACCAGTTCAACCTGTTCCTGTCCGTGCTGTTCATCGTGATGGTCCTGATCGGCGGCGTCGGAACGATCTCCGGCGCCATCGCCGGTGCCTTCCTCATCGCCGTGCTGCCCCGCATCACCGAGGAGCTCGCGGCGGTGCTGCCGTACATCAGCACACGGGCACAGGACGTCCCGAACGTCTCCCACATGGAGTTCGTGCTCTACGGCCTGCTGATCATCGGCTTCCTGGTCTTCGAGCCCAGAGGGCTGGTGGGCATCTGGACCCGTATCCGCAACTGGTGGAAGGCGTATCCATTTTCGTACTGATGATCGAAAGTAGTCAGGAGGAGTGATGAGAGGACTCAAGCCCTTGTCCGCCGTGGCAGCCTTCACGTTCGTCCTCGCCGCATGCGGCGGTGACGACGGGGAAGAGCCGGCCGACGAGGCGGCCGAGGACACCACGGAAGAAGACGCAGCCGAGGACGGCAACGGAGCGATGGAGGTCGCCACCGACGTGGGCGTCACCGAGGAGCCGTGCCCGGACGGCGTCAACCCGGACAACGGCTGCATCTACCTCGGCACGCTGACCGACCTCACCGGACCGTTCGCCGGGTTCGGCATCCCGCTCGCGGAGGCCCAGCAGGCGTTCTGGACGCGGGTGAACGAGATGGGCGGCATCACCGCGGACGGCGTGGACCAGGCGTACGACGTGGACGTCTCGACCTACAACCAGGACACCGGCTACGACGCCACCGAGCACGCCCGGCTGTACGAGGAGATGAAGCCGAACATCCTGGCCCTCGCCCAGACGCTGGGGACGCCCACGACCCAGGCGATCCTGCCCGACATGGATGCGAGCGACATCATCGCGGCTCCTGCCGGGTACACCTCGCTGTTCAACTTCGAGGACCTGATCGTCGAGTCGTCGGCCAACTACTGCGTCGAGACGATGAACTCCGTCGACTACGCCGTCGAGACCTACGACATCTCCAGCGTGATGGCGGTCGGCTTCGAGGGCGACTACGGTGGCGACGCCGCCGGCGGCGCGCAGATCGCCGCGGAGAACCACGGGCTGGACTTCACCCACGTGCCGACCCCCGGCGGGCAGGACAACCAGGCCGAGGCCATCGGCCAGATCGTGTCCGAGCAGCCGGACCTGGTGATCGTCAGCACCGGGCCCACCGAGGCGGCGGCGATCGTCGGCGGCGCAGCGCAGGAAGGCTTCACCGGCCGGTTCATCGGCACCAACGTGACGTGGAACCGGGCGCTGCTGGACAGCCCCGCGGCGGACGCGATCCTCGCGCTGTACCAGGTCGGCGGGACATTCCCGGCGTGGGACTCCGACACGCCCGGCCACCAGGCGCTGCGCGACGCGCTGGGTGAGCCGGAGGACCTCAACGACGGGTACACGATCGGCTGGATCTGGCAGTACCCGATCAAGGCGGCGCTGGAGGCGGCGCTGGCCGAGGGCGACCTCACGCGGTCCGGCGTCCGTGCGGCGGTCACTTCGCTCGAGAACGTCGACTACGAGGGGATGCTCCCCGAGGAGGCCGGCAACTACGCGGGCGGCCCCGAGGCGCAGATCCGGCAGAGCCTGGTCAACAACATCGACCCGGAGGCTCCCACCGGGGTCACCGTGGAGCGTGACTTCTTCGTGGGCCCGACCGCCGAGTCCTGGGAACCGACCATCTGCTATGAGGAACTGGGAGAGTAGTCACCCCACTCTCCCGTGTTGATCATGGGAGATCTCTGCCGCACCACGGTGCGTTGCCAGAGATCTCCCATGATCAACGTACGTTCGGGGGCATCAGCGGGCGGCAAGCTCGTCGAACGACGCCGCGAGCCGGTGTGCGCCGACCTCCCGGAGCCGGGCACCGTCCACCGACGTCGCCACGCCGACGACGAGCCCCACCCCGGCGGCGACCGCGGCGGTCACACCTGCGACCGAGTCGGCGACGGCCGCGGCTTCTCGCGGCGAGACGTGGAGCGCCCGGCAACCGACCGCGAACGGCGCACGGTCCGGCTTGCCCTCAGGGACGTCCTCCCGGGCCACCAGCACGGCGAAGCACTCGCGCACCCCGAGGATCTCTTCGACGACGTACTCGGCCCACGACCGGTTGCCGGCGGTGACCAGCCCGATCGGCACCCCGTGCCGGTGCCAGTCGCGGATCAGTTCGGGAGCGCCGGAAAGCGCCACTCGCCGCAGATCCTCCTCCGCGAGGTAACCCTGCACCTCCGCCACCAGTGCATTCGGGTCTTCCTCCGGCCACGGGCCCGGAGTGTTCGCGAAGACCTCGGCACCCCGGCTGCCGGTCGACGGGGCCGCCGTCTGCTCATCGAGGTCCAGCAGCACCCCGTGTAGCTTCCTCCAGCTCAGCGGTCCCATGTGAAAAGCGGGCTTCCGACCGCGACCTCGCCTGTCTCGACCAGATCCGACAGCGCCTCCTCGGTGGCGTCCAATGCCACGATAGGACAGACCGGCGAGTGCCCGCTGGCCTCCACGTCGGCCGGGTTCCACGACACGACCGGGTCGCCGGCGTCGACACCGGCGTCCTCCGCGACGAGCGGTTCGAAACCGGCGCCGCCGAGGCCCACGGTCTTGATGCCGAGGTGCACCAGCACGGCGCCGCCGTCCGCCGCCCGGACGACGTAGAGGTGCGGGTAGAGCTGCTCGACGCTGCCGGCCAGCGGGGCCGTCGCGACCACCGGGCCCCGGTGCGGATCCACCGCCACGCCCGCGCCGACGAGCGCTGCCGCGAAC
>JBMCTR010000041.1:0-9348 GCA_048622955.1 Actinomycetota bacterium | reverse complement strand
CCACCCCGGCCAACTCGGCCAGGGCCGCCGCCGGGGGCTCGGACGCGACGGCCACCAGCCGGATCCGGTCGAACGGGGTAGCAGGGCTCCGGCCCTGGACGGCTGCCACCCAGCCGGCAAGCTCGCCCAGCCTCCCGTACCCACCGCCGCGCTCGTCCGCGGTCGCCGTCGCCTCCCGGCGGGCCTCGTCGTCCGGGAGTTCGATGTGGGCGGCGAGAGCGGACAGGTCCGAGTCGCTCGCGTCATCTGCAGGCTGCACGGTCCCGAAGGATAGAGGCACCGGCCACGCGTGCGGCCGCACCGACCCGGCCGCGTTCGATCGTCCGTCCGGGTTTGATCACGTTCGGCAGGGTCGCCCCCACTTCACGAGGTCTGCGTGCCTGCCGCGGCAAGGGGGACCCTGCCGAACGTGATCAAACAAACCCCGGGCATGGGCTGGTGCCGTAGTCTCGGTGCCATGCCGTGGACGTGGCGCTACCTGGACTCCGAGGGCAACCCCGTCGCCACGCCCGACAGCGGGCGCTTCGCGACCCAGGCAGACGCCGAGACCTGGCTGGGCCAGGAGTGGGAGCGCCTGGCCGAGGACGGCGTAGCCGCGGTCGCGCTTTACGAGGACGGCCGCAAGGTCTACGGACCGATGAGCCTCGCACCCGAGTAGCCCGAACAGACGGCCCGAGCCACCACGGCGACGGACCAGCCGGCTTCAGGCCTATCCCTTCAGCTCCTTGCCGAAGCAGCGCACCAGCCCGTCGTCGGCGTGGAAGCCGAACGGTGCGATCGGCTGGTAGCCGCTCGACTCGTACAGGGCGATCGCCTCCGGCTGGCGCAGCCCCGTCACCAGCACGGTCCTGCGGTACCCGGCCGCGGCCGCGTGCGTCTCGAGCTCTGCCAGCAGGCGGCGGGCGAGCCCCTCGCGGCGGTGGTGCTCCGGCACGTACATCCGCTTGATCTCGGCGGCGTCGGCGCTGTGCCGGCGGAAGCCGCCGGAGGCCACGGGCTCGGATCCCAGGAAGGCGACGATGAACAACCCGTCCGGCGGGTCGAACTGCCCGTCGCCCACAGGCGTCTCGTCCTCCCCGCCGTAGCGGTTGATGTACTCGGCCTGCAGTTCGGCCTCGAGCGCGCGCACGACCGGGTCGTCGTACGACAGCGGTCGTATGACGAGGTCGTGCGCCGGGTCGCCCGCCGTCATACCTGCTCTCCCGGTTGGACCGCCGGCTTCGGCAGCCGCAGCCGCCGCATCTGCGTCGCGCGGGCGATCGCGTAGAAGCCGTGGCCGCGCTGGTCGTCGTCCGGGAACCGGCGGCGGATCTCCCGCTTGACCCGGGCGCTGAGCATGACCAGCTCGAAGATGATCGTAAACAGCAGCAGCATCATGAGCAGCGTGGAGAAGACCTGCATGGCGGCGATCGGGATGAAGCTGGTCACCAGGACGACGATCACGATCGGCAGGAAGAACTCGGCGATCGTGCGGCGCGAGTCGACGTAGTCCCGGATGAACCGGCGCACGGGCCCCTGGTCCCGCTTGAGGAAGTAGCGCTCGTCGCCGGAGGCCATCGCGCTGCGGGCGCGCGAACGCTGCTGCTTCGCCCGCTCCCGGTCGCGCTTCATGGCCTCCCGCCGGGTCAACGGAGGCTTGACGCGCTCCTTGCGTGCCTGCTCGGCCTCTCTCCGCTTGGGGGTCGGCCGGCCCTTCCCGGTCTCGGCCGACTCCGGCGGCGTGGCGGGCATTGCTTCCTGGTCTGGCGAACTGCGGCGACGGAACACGTCCCCAAGGGTAAGCCAGGATCCGTGCCGCCCTGCCATCCCGCGCACCTAGCACGTAGGGTTGACCACAAGCAGGTTGTCGTCGCGGTGCTGCCGCGGAATCGGACAAGGAAGGACTACCGGGTCAGATGGGGATCCTTCAGCGGATGTCCATGGTCTTTCGGTCCAAGGCCAACAAGATGCTCGACCGCGCCGAGGATCCACGGGAGACGTTGGACTACTCGTATCAGAAACAGCTGGAGCTGTTGCAGAAGGTGCGCCGTGGCGTCGCGGACGTGGCGACCAGCCGTAAGCGCATCGAAGTGCAGATGTCCCAGATGTCGGGAGAGGCGGAGAAGCTCCAGAACCAGGCGAGCAAGGCGCTCGAGCTTGGTCGCGAGGACCTTGCCCGGGAGGCGTTGACCCGCCGGTCGGGCCTGGCGACCGAGCTCAACGGGCTGCAGGAGCAGCATTCCGCCCTTCAGGCGGAAGAGGAGAAGCTCTCGTTGGCCGCACAGCGGCTGCAGGCCAAGGTCGAGTCGTTCCGGACCCGCAAGGAGACGATCAAGGCCACGTACACCGCGGCCGAGGCTCAGACCCGCATCGGGGAGGCCTTCAGCGGCATCTCCGAGGAGATGAGCGATGTCGGGATGGCGGTGGACCGCGCCGAAGAGAAGACGGCCGAGCTGCAGGCCAGGTCCGGCGCGGTCGACGAGCTTCTCGCCTCCGGCGTGCTCGAGGACGTCACCGGGACCGGGCGCGACGACATCACCGCCGAGCTCGACCGGATGGCCTCGCAGAACGACGTCGAGCTCGAGCTCTCCCGGATGAAGCAGGAGATCACCGCGGGCAAGGGCGGCGAGGAGACGCGCGAGATCGCGGGCAACGCCGAGCCGAGCTCGGAGTCCTCGGCCGAGCCGCAGGCCGAGCAGCGGCGGGAGGAGGGCCGGTCGTGATCGTACGCATCATGGGCGAGGGCCAGCTCCGCGTTGACGACGGTGATCTCGACGAGCTCAACCGGCTCGACGACGAGCTCGGCGAGGCGATCGAATCCGGCGATGACGAGTCCTTCCGGTCGGCGCTGATCGCCCTGCTCGACGCCGTCCGATCCGCGGGAACGAAGGTGCCCGACGACGAGCTGGTGCACAGCGACCTGGTGCTCCCGTACGAGGACGCGCACGTCGACGACGTCCGGGCGATGCTCACCGAGGACGGCCTCATACCCGGTTGATCGCCTCCGGCGGCACTGCCGGAGCGCCACCAGGAACGTATGCCTGGTGGCGCTGCGTTGAGCCTGGTGGAATGTCGCGTCGTGCCGTGACGTGGCGGGTGCGAAGGAGGAGTGCCAGTGGCCAAGACGAGGTTCCGTCCGGATCGGGGCCTCTCGTTCCGGATGTTCCTGACGATGCTCGTGCTCGCGGGCCTGTTCGTGGTGCTGATGTGGGCGATCGCAACGTTCACCCGCGGCGGCTGGTGGCTCGGCATCATCCTCGGGCTCGGCATCTTCTGGGCGCAGTGGTACTTCTCGGACACCATCGCGATCAAGGGCATGGGCGCCCGGGAGGTCTCACCCCGGGAGGCACCGCAGCTGCACGCGATCGTCGACCGCCTCTGCGCGCAGGCGGACATGCCCAAGCCCCGCGTGGCGATCGCCAACACCAGCATGCCCAACGCGTTCGCCACGGGGCGCAGCCCGAAGCGCGCCGTCGTGTGCGCGACGACCGGCATCATGAACCGGCTGGACGAACGCGAGCTCGAAGGCGTGATGGCGCACGAGCTCTCGCACGTCGCGCACCGGGACGTCACCGTGATGACGATCGCGTCGGTGGTGGGCGTGCTCGCCGGCTTCATGACCCGGATCGGGCTGTTCGGCGCGATCGGCGGGCGGCGGGACAGCGGAGGCGCGCCGGTGATCCTGGTGATCATGGCGGTGTCCATCGCCGTGTACGCGGTCAGCTTCCTGATGACCCGGCTGCTGTCGCGGTACCGCGAGCTGGCCGCCGACCGGGCCGGCGCGTACCTGACGGGCCAGCCCTCGCAGCTGGCGAACGCGCTGACGAAGATCACCGGAGACATGCGGCGGATCCCCGACCGGGACCTGCGCGAGAAGGAGGCGTACAACACGTTCTTCTTCGCACCCGCGCTGACCAACAAGATGGACCTGGCGCGGATGTTTTCCAGCCACCCGTCGCTGGAGCGGCGGCTTGACCAGTTGGGCAAGATCTCCGTGGAGCTCGGTCAGGGGTAGGCAGTGGGGTTCCTCGACGCCATCCTCGGACGGTCGAAGCCGGCCAAGCCGAACCTGGACGCCCTGTTCGCCGTGCCCACGGCCGCGCTGACCCTGGAGTCCGCGGCCGAGATGCGGCCGACCGGCACCGGCGCGGTGTGCTTCCGCGAAATGGAAGGCGGCCCGTTCGCTCGGGTCAAGGACGACATCACCAACCTGCTCGGCGGCTCCGAGCCGGAGGAGTTCCACGACGACTACGGCTACACCTGGGTGGTGCTCCGTCACGACGCCGGGGACGTTCCCGGCCTGGTGACGAACCTGCACGCGGTCAACTCGACGCTCGAGGGCGCCGGCTTCGGGCCGTCGCTGCTGTGCTCCACAGTCGGTTTCCGCGGGACGGACGGGCAGTCGCTGGCGCTGGTCTACCTGTACAAGCGTGGGTCGTTCTACCCGTTCGCGCCCGTCGCGGGGGCAAACCGCCGCCGGGACAGCGCGCTCGAGCTTCAGGTACGGTCCCTGATCGAGGGAGACCTGAACATCGAGTCCGACGTCAGCAGATGGTTCCCGGTGTGGGGAGCACCAGGCTTATAACGACCCGAGCACGTTTATCACAGATCGGCGTCATCTCGGTGTTGCGACTGGCCCTGATGACCAGCCGGAGATACGCTGCCTGAGCGCTGAGCGTTGTCTGCCCCCTGCACGCTGGGCAGCGCGCTGCGCTGATACGCGACTGCACTTCTACGTAGAGGAGCGGAGATGAGGAGAGCGACGTGGTGGCGCGCCACGGCAACCGTGGGCGCGCTGGCACTGACGCTGGCCGCCTGCGGCGACGGTGACGACGACGACACCGCCGCGGAGGAGCCCGAGGAGACGCCCGCAGAAGAAGAAGAGACTCCCATGGAGGAGGAGACGCCTGCGGAGGACGAGCTGGACATCGACCGGCCCGGCCGCGACGACAAGCTGGACTTCGGCTACATCCTGCCCGAGTCCGGCCCGCTCGCGTTCCTGGGCGCACCCCAGATCACGGGTGTCGAGATGGCGGTCGAGGACATCAACGCGGCCGACGGCGTGTTGGGCCAGGATGTGACCCTTGCCTCCGGTGACGAGGCCGGGGACGCCGCGATCGCCCGCGACACGGCGGCGCGGCACATCAACGCCGGCGTCGACGCAGTGATCGGCGCGGCCGCCTCCGGGATGTCCCAGGAGATCATCCAGGTACTGTTCGACAACCAGATCGTGCAGTGCTCGGCGTCGAACACCTCCCCGGCGTTCAGCGACCAGGAGAACAACGGTTTCTACCACCGGACCGTCCCGCCGGACCAGGCGGTCACACCGGTCATCGTGGACGAGGTGACCGCGGACGGCCACACCAACGTCGCGATCGCAGCGCGCGCGGACGACTACGGGGTGGCCCTGGCAGACCTGGTCGAGGCCGGCCTGCAGGACGTCGGCGCCAGCGTCGCCGTCCGGCAGGACTACGACCCGAACGCGACCGAGTTCTCGGCCGAGGCATCCGCGATCACCGGCGAGAACCCCGACGCCGTGGTGATCGTCGCCTTCGGTGAGGGCGCGACCCTGATCCGGCAGCTCATCGAGGGCGGGATGTCGGCCGACCAGATCTACGGTGCGGACGGGCTGTTCGGGCCAACGCTGGCCGTGGGCGACGCAGCGGTCAACCCGGACGACCCGGGCTTCATCGAGGGCATGAAGGTCATCGGCGCCGCCGGTGGCGCGGAGTTCAACGAGCGCCTGAACGAGCGGTTGCCCGACGACCAGCAGGGCAACCTGATCTACGGCGGTCAGGCCTACGACTGCACCATCGCGGTTGCCCTCGCGGCGGTCGCCGCCGACTCGGCGGACCCGGTGGACTTCAACGACACCTTCAACGATGTCGTCGGCGGCGAGGGCACCGAGTGCTCGTCGTACGAGGAGTGCGTGGGCCTGCTCAGGGACGGCGAGCAGGTCAACTACCAGGGCGCGAGCGGCCCGCTGGAGAACGAGGGCTCCGACCCGACCTTCGGCCGGTACGCGATCGCTCAGTTCCAGGCGGACGGCTCGCTCGAGGTCGTGGGCGACCAGGACATTGACCTGTCCGAACTGGAGTAAGGCCGGGCCAGCTCAGGCCTGACCTGACGCGGCGAGGGGCCGGCACCCCGGATGGCGGAGTGCCGGCCCCTCTCGCATGTCGCCCGTTCGATCACGTTCGGCGGGGTTGCCCTTGCCGCGGCAGGCACGCAGACCTCGTGAGGCGTGGCGGACCCTGCCGGGGCACTCAAGGGATTGCTGCACCGGACGCAGCCCCTTCCCCCCGGGCGCTTGGTGGAGCCCTGTTGTCTGTCGGGGCCTACTCTTGGATCGAGCAGGCCGGGCGGTGTGCGGCTCGTTGCGCTATGGCCCTTGGTGCCCGTCGGCGTCTACTCGTGGATCGAGCGGGACCGTGAACGGTGCGCCGCTCACCGCGCTATGGACCCTGGTGCCCGTCGGCGACCGGCGGATCGGCTCGATCGGTGGGGGGCTCTCTGGGGTGCTCCCGTCGGACGGCCCGCCGGGGCCGCCCGTTCGATCACGTTCGGCAGGTGCGGCCCCGCCGCAACAGGCCCGCACGCATGGTGCGGTAGGGCCGCACCTGCCGAACGTGATCGAACCGAAGGCTAGCGGGTGACGCCGAGGACCATCTCGCGCCGGTTACCGAGAATGCCGTGCGGCCGGTAGACCATGAGGAGCACGAGCGCGACGCCGATGGCGGCCCGAGACACCGCTCCCACCGCACCACCGCCGGTCAACAGGTCGGGGAGGTAGTCCGCCGCGCCGGCCTGGCGGATCGTCGCCTGCAGCGAACTGAACAGGAACCAGAAGATGACCGCGCCCAGCAACGGGCCGACCCGGGACGCGACCCCGCCGATGATCAGTACGGTGTAGGCGATGAAGGTCACTTCAGGCAGGTAGCTGTCCGGGTTCACGGTCTGCCCGGAGATCGCGAACATCGCCCCGCCGAGGGCGCCGATCACGCCGCCGATCATGAGGCTCTGCAGCTTGTAGCTGAACACGTTCTTGCCCAGCCCGCGTGCGACGTCCTCGTCGTCCCGGATCGCCTTGATGACGCGGCCCCAGGGGCTGCGAATGAGCAGGATGAGCACCACGGTGAACAGAATGGCGACGGCCCAGGTCACCAGCAGCGCCCACAGTTGGGCGTGGGAGTAGCTCAGCCGGCCGATCCCGTAGCTGCCCGACGGGATCGGGTTCAGCGCGAAGAACTCGCCGGCGATCGACTGCAGCCCGAACGGCCCACCGGTCAGCGGCTCGGCCGTGCTGGAGCGGAAGAACAGCCGCAGCACCTCGGCGACGGCGATTGTGGTGATCGCGAAGTAGTCCGCCCGCAACCGCAGCGTCGGGATCCCAATGAGCAGTGCGAGCACGACCGCGAGCGCGACGCTCACGACGATGCCCAGCCACATCGAACCGCCGAACGTGGCGACGGTGATGCCGACGCCGTATGCGCCGACCAGCATGAACCCGACCTGGCCGATGTTGAGCAGACCGGTGAAGCCGAAGTGCAGGTTGAGCCCGATCGCGAGCAGCGCGTAGGCCGCCGCCTGGGCACTGAAGGCAGTGCGCAGGCCCTCGCCGAAGATCGATGCGAAGTCCATCCGAGTCTCCCGTCACCCCACGCGCTCGGCTCGTCCGAAGATGCCCTGCGGGCGGAACAGCAGGGCGAGGATCAGCACGACCAGGGCCCACATGATCTTCAGCTCCGACGGGAACACCAGCACGGAAAGCTCGGTGACCAGGCCGATGATCAGGCCGCCGACCATCGCGCCATAGGCGGTGCCGATGCCCCCGAGGATGACGGCTGCGAAGATCAGCAGCAGCAGGCGGAAGCCCATGAAGTAGTCGGCCGCTACGGCGGAGCCGTAGAGAATGCCGCCGAGGGCGGCGAGGCCCGCGCCCACGGTCCACACCACGAGCGTCGTCCGGTCCACGTTGATGCCTGAGGTCGAGGCCAGCGCCGGGTTGTCCGACACCGCCCGGACGGCCTTGCCGATCTTGGTCCGCTGCAGCACGGTGGCGACGGCGACCAAGACGACGATGGACAGCCCGATGATGACGAAGTCACGCGGCGTCAGCGATATGGGGCCGAACTGGACCTGTTGCTGGCCGACGTAGTCGGCGTAGGTGCGTATCCCGCCGCCGAAGAACAACAGGTTCAGGAACCGGATCGCCAGCGCCAGGCCGACTGTGATCACCAACAACTGGAACAGGCCGACTTGCCGGCGGCGAAGCGGGAGGAACAGCCCTTTTTCCAGCCCCGCGCCCAGCAGTGCCACCAGGGCGATGGTGATCGCCGCGGCGCCGATCAACTGGATGCCCAGTTCGACATTGAGGAACCAGGCCACCAGGGCACCGACCGCGACGATCTCCCCGTGCGCGAAGTTGATCAGACCCGTGGTGCCGAAGACCAACGACAGCCCGATCGCCGTCATCGCGATGATCAGGCCGAACTTGACACCGTTGCCGAGGGCCTGGATGACGGCCGCGATGTCGCCCCTTCCGGCCTCACCCTCACCGAGTTGGAAGATGGCAGGCCGCGACTGCCCCGACAGCACCCGGACCTCGAGCGGGTTCTGTGCTCCCTCCCGCAGGTCGGTCTCGGCCGGCAGCGTCTCCTCCACAAGCAGCACCGTGTACGCGCCGCCCTGCTCGAGCTGCAAACTCCAGGCACCGTCGTCGTCCGTCGTGACCTCGCCGACGTCGTTGCCGTCCGCATCGCTCACGACGATCGTGACGCCCGGGACCGGCTCGCCCTCGCCGTCCCTCAGGGTGCCGCCGATGCTCTGCTCGGGCTCCTGCTGCGTCTCCTCCTCCTCGGCGGCGACCGCGACGGAGGCCGTGCCGAGGGTCAGCAGGCCGAGCGCGGCCAGCAGGATGGCGCACACGACGGACCACCGAACTCGGACGCCGTGAAGCACAGCACCTCCTCGAGGCCGGGCGCCGTCACGACGGGACGGACGCAGCCACTGTCTCACCATCTGAACGGCCGCACTCTAACTACCCAGCGAAGCACGTCCCAACGGGGCTGCCCGTCACGCCGCAGAATCGTGACGATATCGCTACCAAGCCCACCTTCGGCTGCACCGCCGGCGTCACTGCCCGCGTCACCGCCGGCCGCACCGCTCGCCCTCACCGTTGGGCGTCCTGCAGCGAGCCGGTGACGTCCGACCCCGGATCGCCGACGATGCAGAGGACCTCGCGGTCGCCCTCCGACCACGAGGACTCCGTGGGGGCCAGGAAGCCGTAGTCGAGCTCCGACTCCTCCCACGAGGTGCCGACGAACTCCTCGAACTCCGCGACGCACGTCTCGTCGGCGAACTCCGCGA
>JBMCTR010000040.1:0-9400 GCA_048622955.1 Actinomycetota bacterium | reverse complement strand
GCTGCTCGGCGCTCGGGGTCGGCGACTCGTACCTCGACCGCGGCTGCTCGAACGCACGGCTCAGAACAGGGTTATGGCTCTGCATCTCTCCTCCACTGCCCGCACCGGTGCGGGAATCTACCGGGTCCAACTGTATGTGGCCGGCAAGAGTTCCGGGTAGCGGGGCAGATCACAATCCGGACGCGTTCCCGACAACTCGACTCATACCCGTCAGGACTGGACGGCCCCTCGCGCCCATGGTGCAATGCTCGGGCGGCAGCCGAGGTGGAGGAGTGCATGGCCGACCGCGGGGCAGCGAAACAGGGCAGCAGCGCCCGCCGCACTGTGATCGCGGTGGGCGCGTCCGTCCTCGCCACGTTGACCGGGTGCGGCAGCACACCGGACGTGACGCCCGCGGCCGGCGCGCTGGCAGAGGCGCTGGTTTCGCGCGACTTCAACGCCGTGCCGGTGACCGGCTCGACCCCGGCCGACATCACCGCGGAGCTCACCGCGATCACCGAGGACATGGGCGAGACGAGCCGGACGGTGACCGTCGAGCGCATCGAGCGCATCGAGCGCGACGACGAGGACGACGATTCCGTGCGCCGAGTCACGCTGGGTGTCTCGTGGGAGCTGGACCACGTCGACGCCGAGTGGTCGTACGAGACGGCCGCGACGTTCGAGTTGGTGGACGACGAGTGGCAGGTGGCATGGTCGCCCTCGCTGCTGCACCCGGACCTGACGCCCGGCGACCGGCTGGTGCTCCGCCGCGAGCAGGCAGAGCGCGCCGGTGTGCTCGGAGCCGGCGAGTCCCTGATCGTGGACGAGCGGCCGGTCTACCGCATCGGCATCGACAAGGTCCGGGTCGAGGGCGACGACCCGGCGGAGCCGGCCGTGGAGCTCGCCGACCTCGTGGGGGTCGACGCCGGGCGGTTCGCCGAGCGCGTCGAGTCGGCCGGGGACCGCGCCTTCGTCCGGGCCATCACGCTGCGCGAGGACGACGCGGAGCCCGTGCTCGACGAGATCGAGGACATCGACGGGGCCCGGGCGCTGCCCGACACCCTGCCGCTGGCTCCCACCCGTGAGTTCGCGCGTCCGGTCCTCGGCACGGTGGGAGACGCCACCGCCGAGATCGTCGACGAGTCAGGCGGACGCGTCCAGGCCGGCGACGTCACCGGGCTGTCCGGCCTGCAGCGGACGTACGACGAGCAGCTGGCGGGCACGCCCGGCGTCCGGGTCGACATCGTCCCGGAGGAGGGCGACCCGGCGACCGTCTTCGAGCGGGACCCGGAGCCCGGCTCGCCGCTCGTCACCACGCTCGACATCGACCTTCAGCTGCTTGCGGAGGACATCCTGTCCGACGTCGAGCCCCCGAGCGCGATCGTCGCCGTACGGCCGTCGACCGGCGGCGTGCTCGCCGCCGCCAGCGGACCGGGCGGCGGAGGCTTCTCCACCGCCACGCTGGGGCAGTACGCGCCGGGCTCGACGTTCAAGGTGGTCAGCTCGCTGGCGCTGCTCCGGACGGGGCTGGAGCCGGAGACGGCGGTCGAGTGCCCCGACACCGCCACGGCGGACGGACGGCCGTTCGGCAACTACAGCGACTACCCGCCGGCGCTGCTCGGCGAGATCACGTTGCGCACCGCGTTCGCCGAGTCGTGCAACACGGCGTTCATCGGGCTGCGGGACGCCGTCCCGCAGCAGGATCTCGCCGCGGCGGCCGCGTCGCTGGGGATCGGAGTCGAGGCCGACCTGGGGTTCGACGCGTTCCTCGGGTCGGTGCCCGCCGAGGCGGAAGGGACCGACCATGCCGCGTCCATGATCGGGCAGGGCCGGGTGGTCGTCTCACCGCTGGGCATGGCCGCTGCCGCGGCGTCGATCGCGGAGGGCAAGACCGTCGTCCCCCGGCTCGTCGACGGACCCGCCGGCGCCGCGGCCGACACCCTGACGGGCGAGGAGGCGGCAACGTTGCGCGAGCTCATGCGCGCGGCCGTCGAGGACGGCACGGCCGACCTGCTCGCCGACGTGCCCGGAGAGCCTGTCGGCGCCAAAACGGGGACGGCCGAATACACCTCGGACGACTCTTCCGGCACGCACGGGTGGATGATCGCCATCCAGGGGGACCTGGCCGTCGCCGCCTTCGTCGAGGACGCCGAATCCGGCTCGGACACCGCCGGCCCGCTGCTCGAGCAGTTCCTCCGCGGCGGCGCCGCCGATTGATCCCGCATTGCTCACGTGAAGGCCGCCGCGCTCCAGCCGGTCGAGCAGCGAGCCCGGAAGCACCGCCTCACCGGCGGCGGCGCCCGCGAGCGACCCCGCCATCGCGGCGATCGTGTCGGTGTCGCCGCCCATCGCGACGGCGAACCTGATGGCCGCCACCGGATCCGACGGGTGGTGCAGAAACGCGCTCACCGCGGCCGGCGCCGCCTCGTGGGCGGTGATCCCCGAGCCGAGCCGGCGTCCCACCTCCACAGGGTCGGACGTCTCCAGACTCGCGGGAATCGCGTCCACGGCGGAGCGCATCTCATCGGTCGCCACCTGGGCGGCGCCCGCCGAAAGCGCGTCAGGCGCCGGACGTCCGGCGAAGGCCGCCCATGCCACCACCGCGATGAGCACCGCGCCGTCCTGGCCCACCGGATGCGCGTGGGTGATCGCAGCGCTGCGGCGGGCCAGGTCGGCCACGACTTCCGGCTCGGACGGAAGCGCGCCCAGCGGAGCCGCCCGCATCGCGCCTCCGTTGCCGAGCGAGCCGCGTCCGCCGAACGACGTGGTGGCGGCCTCCCGCCACGACCCGCCGGCGAGCACGGTCTGGAAGATGTGCGGCGGGTTCGCCCCGTACCCGCGCCACGGCTCGTCGCGCCACGCCCGCGCGAACTCCTGCGCAAGCTCGTCGTCGTCGAACGTCGACGGGCCGTCGACGCGGGCGAGATAGCGCGCCAGCGCCAGCTGCAGCGCGGTGTCGTCGGTCCAGGCCAGCGGGCGGGCGCTGGCGATCAACCGCTCCCAGTCGCCACCGCCCACAACCGGCATGCCCTCGAACGGCGCCCCCAGCGCGTCGCCGAGCGCTCCACCGAACAGACACCCGCGGACACGGTCCCGCCAGCGCGTCGCCGCGGTGGCTTCGTCGGACATCGTGCCTAGCGTCTCAGCGGACGGGACCGCCGCACCACTCTGGCGAACGCCCGCACCACATGCGTCGCCAGCAACCAGTACGCGATTCCCACGGCCACGGACGCCGGCAGCGCGAGAACGGGGTAGCCGTCCAGCAGCGGGTAGACCTGCCAGTGCGTCAGGTAGATGTACAGCGAACTGCTCGCGAGCACACCCGCGACCAGGCTCAGCCCGGCGGGAAGCGCCACGCTCCGCGCCCACAGCAGCAGCACCAGGCCGGCGATCATCACCGCCTCCCGTGCCGGGTCGCCGAAGAAACCCGGAACGGTGGCGACGATGATCAGCGTCAGCAGCGCACGGTGCTGCACCGTGGACGCGCGCCCGATGGCCCAGCCCAGCGCGAACAGCCAGAACGCCGGCCTGGTGTGGGTCAGGCCGACCTCGACGACGCCGTACCGGGTCACCAGCCCGACCCCCACGAGTGCGAGCGCGAAGGCGAACGGGAACCGCCGCTCCATCCGGTCCACCCACGGGATCGCCATCACGGCCGCCATGACCACCAGGGTGTGGACGAGCACCTCGATGAACCAGAAGTGCCACGACGACGCCCACGTCTCCGGGCCGAGGACGCGGTTCAGCAGCACGATGTTCGCCACGTCGTAGTCGGTGGTGACAACGAACGCGGCGGCGATGAAGGCGACGCTGGGAACGACGATCCGCGCGATGCTGGCGAACTGCCGCCGCAGCCGCTGCCGGCGATCCGCCGAGGTGACCTGGAAGCGGGCGAAGTTGAACCCGGCGACCGCGAGCAGCACGTGCGCGCCGCCGCGGGCCGACAGCAGGCCGATGTGCGTCCCGACGATCATCACGATGGCCGCCGCCCGCACCGCGACGCTGGCCTCCACCGCCCGCAGCCGGAGCCGACGCTCGCGCCTGCCCGCCGCGAGCTCCCGGATCGGGGTGGTGTGCCAGTTCGGCGGCAGCTGCCCGAGGATCTCCTCGAGCCGGACCGACGTCTCCACGTAGGACAGCGAGTCGCCACCCAGGCTGACGAAGCTGTCGTCCAGCGTGGCGTCCGGCCGGTCGAGCAGTTCCGCGTAGAGGCCACGTACCGTGTCCGGCGTCCCGCCTCTCCGCCGTCCGGCCCGGCCGGCCCGGCCGGGCGGCGCCTCGGCGGACGGCGCGGCAACCGACGTGTCGGCGGAGTGCGCGACCAGGGACGCCGTAGCCTCGTAGTCGGGCTTTCCGGTGGGGAGCCTCGGTAGCTCGTCCACGGCTCGGGCACGGACCGACGCTCGCGGCAGGCCGAATTCGGCGGCGACCAGCCGTTCGACCCGCGCCGGATCCCGGCCGTCGCCGACGGCGATCGCGAGCAGGTCGCCGCCGTCCGCCGCCAGCGCCGCAACGCCCTGCTCGGCAAGCAGCCGCTCCACTCGGTTGAGGTCGACGCGCAACCCGGCGATCTTCACGAACCGGCCGCGGCGCCCGGTGATCTCGTACAGCCCGTCCGGTGTGCGCCGGGCCAGGTCCCCGGTGCGCAGCTCCTCGACGGTGCGGCCGGCGCCGAGGTCGGCCGGTGCCTCCGCGTACCCCATCATGACGTTCGGGCCGCGGTAGACGAGCTCGCCGGCCTCCGGGCCCGCCGCTTCCGGCACCGGGTCGAGCGCGAACGCGCCTCCAGGGATCGGGACGCCGATCGTGTGCGGGTGGGACGCCGCCAGCTCCGGCGGCAGGTACGCCATCCGCGCCGTCGCCTCGGTCTGCCCGTACATCACGACCAGGTCCCAGCCCTGCCGCCGGCCGAGCTCCGCGTACCGCCGCACGCTCTCCGGGGCGAGCCGGCCGCCGGCCTGCGTGACGTACCGCAGGTGCGGCAACCGCATGCGGTCGAAGCCCACGCGGTCGAGCAGCTCGAACGTGTGCGGGACGCCGGCGAACGTCGTGCCGCCTGCCTGCCTGAACAGGTCCCAGAAGCACGCGTCGACCACAGAGGTCCCGGTCAGGATCAGCCCGGCGCCGCGCACCAGGTGGCTGTGGACGACCGACAGCCCGTAGCAGTAGTGCATCGGCAGCGTCGTCGCCGCCCGGTCCGACTCCCGGATGTCCAGGTACTCGGCGATGGCCTCCGCGTTGGCCTGCAGGTTGCGGTGCGAAAGCCGCACGAGCTTCGGCGAGCCGGTGGAGCCGGAGGTGCTCAGCAACAGCGCGAGATCGGGGTGCAGGTCATGGACGGTGGACGACCGCCGCTCGTCGAGCACCCACCCGTCCGCGCACGGTCGCAGCACGACGTCGGGATCGTAGGTCTGGATCAGCGACTCGGTGGCGCGCTCGCCGTCCGCGGACGTGAGCAGGACGGGGTGCCCGGCAGCGAGCGCGCCCAGATACGTGACCAACGGTTCGAGCTCATTGGCGCCGGCGATGAGGACCAGCCGACGGGCGTCGCCCAGGCGTCGTCCGGTCGCGGCGACCCGTGCCCACAGCTCCTGATACGACACGCACCCGTCATCGACGATCAGAGCCGTCCGATCGCCGTACGTTGCGAGGTTCGCTGCGAAGGGCACACCCTGACCCGTGGTCCGGGTCGGCACGGGAACCGGCGGAGCACTCACGGCCGGGGAGTCTAACTGAGGTAAGCCTAACCAAACTAGATCCCCGGGACCGGTGCCGCCGACGCAGAATGGGAAAAGCATGGACCAGGTGAGGCTGCTGACATTCGGCCACGGCACCGCCTCGGCCGAGCGCATAATCGCGCTGCTGCGCGGGGCCGGCGTGCAGCGCGTCGTCGACGTGCGGACCGCGCCGGGCAGCCGTCGCAACCCGCATGTCGCCCGGTCTGAGCTGGCGCGGTGGCTGCCGGACAACGGCATCGAGTACCGCTGGGAGAAGCGTCTCGGCGGCTGGCGCAAGGCACGGCCCGACTCGCCGGACACCGCTCTGCGTGAGCGCGCCTTCGCCGGCTACGCCGCGTACATGCGCTCGCCGGAGTTCCGCGCCGCCGTCAACGAGTTGCTGGACGAAGCCGCGTCCACGCCCGTCGCGATCATGTGTGCGGAGTCACTGTGGTGGCGCTGTCACCGCAGGATGATCGCCGACTACGTGACACTCGTCCGCGGCGTCGACGTCCGCCATCTGATGCACGACGGCCGCCTGCAGCAACACGTCCCGACCGACGTCGCGCGCCTTCGCGAGGACGGGTTGCTTGTCTACGATGCGGGGCACGAACGGTTGCCGTACCCGGACGGCGAGTCCCCCGTATGAGTTAGCTGAGCTGCCCGCCGAGTGCGGCTTCGACGTACGGCGTGTCGAGCGGAAGTTGCATGATCGGCAGGGGTTGGGGGACGTCAAGGCTTGCGGGCGACGCCACCGTAGGCATCGACGTGATCAGGGACACCCGTCACATCGTCGGGCCGCCACTGCGTCAGCGGCACGACGCCGGGATCGACCAACTCGAGGCCGTCGAAGTACCCGGCGATCTCCTCCGGGCTGCGCAGCATGTACGGAGGTGTGATGGATTGGTTCCACACCCGCTCGGCCTCCCGCATCGCCTCACTCGTGTTGGTGGCGTCGCTCACCGTCAGGTAGCTGCCGGATGGCAGCGTGCTCATGAGATTGCGCACGACGGCCCGCGCCTCGTCATAGGTGGAAACGTGCGCCAGGATGCTCAGCAGCATCAGACCGACCGGCTTGCTGAGATCGAGCGTCCGCGCCGCATTCTCCAGGATCGTGTCGGGGTCGTGCAGGTCCGCCTCGATGTAGTCGGTCTCGCCCTCGGGTCGGCTCGTCAGGAGGGCCCGCGCGTGTACCAGCACCAAGGGATCGTTGTCCACGTAGACGATCCGCGACTCGGGTGCCACCGACTGTGCGACCTCGTGGGTGTTGTTGGCGGTGGGCAGCCCGGTGCCAATGTCGAGAAACTGGCGGATGCCCGCATCCCCGGCCAGGAACCGGACGGCACGGGCGAGGAACGCGCGGTTCTGCCGAGACAGTTCCGGCAACTCCGGGAAGGCTTCGATCGTTGCCTCACCCATCTCGCGGTCGACCGCGAAGTTGTCCTTGCCGCCGAGCCAGTAGTCGTACACCCGAGCCGAGTGCGGCACCGAGGTGTCGATCTCCGGAGGGAGACCAGCGCGGTCGGAGGAAGCCTTCATCCATTCCGGCGTATCGATCATGCGCGAGAACTCCTTCCGCCCCGGGTCGCCTCGATCCGTGATCGCTCAGTGTCTATCCAACCAGATCGACCATCTGTCTTAAGCACGCGCATTCTTCACGTCTCATCCATCTCGGGGGCTCGCCGTCATCTCGTGGTGTCGCCGCCCGGCGTGTCGAACGGAAGTTGCATGATCGGCGGGGGTTTGGGGGGTCGTGCCCGATAGCGTGGCGGAGCGAAGACATCCGACCGTGGAGCACCGCCATGAACCTGCCCGTGGACGACCGGCCCGGCGCGGCCGAGCTTCTCGTCCGCTGCCTGGAGAACGAAGGCGTCACGACGGTGTTCGGGCTCCCCGGCGAGGAGAACATCCACCTGATGCGCGCGCTCGAGCACTCCCCCATCCGGTACGTGCTCACGAGGCACGAGCAGGCGGCGTCGTTCATGGCCGAGATGTACGGCCGGCTCACCGGATCCGCCGGGGTCGTCTCCGCCACGCTCGGACCGGGCGCCATCAACATGCAACTCGGCGTGGCCGACGCGATGACCAACAGCACGCCGCTGGTGGCGATCTCCGCCCAGGTCGGTCACGACCGCAACTACAAGGAGTCGCACCAGTTCGTCGACCTGGTGAACATGTTCGCGCCCATCACGAAGTGGTCGGCGAGCGTCCCGGCGCCCGCGGCGATCCCGGAAATGGTCCGCAAGGCGTTCAAGACCGCCGAGACGGAACGGCCGGGCGCGGTGTACCTGGCGGTCCCCGAGGACATCGACGCAGCGTCCGCGGACCCTGAACTCGGGCCCCTGCCGCGCAACGTCGTACGGCCGGAGGCGCCGTCGCCGCACCAGGTGGACCGGGCCGTCTCCCTGCTCCGGGACGCGCAGCGGCCGATCGTGCTCGCCGGCCACGGCGCCGCCCGCGCGGGCGCGTCCGCCGCGCTGCTGAGGTTCGCCACCGACCTCGGGATCCCCGTGGCCACCACGTTCCACGGCAAGGGCGCCTTTCCGGACGACCACCCGAACGCGGTCGGCACGATCGGCTTCATGACCCGCGACTACGCGAACTTCGGCTTCGAGAAGGCTGACCTCGTCGTCGCCGTGGGCTACGAGCTCCAGGAGTTCGACCCGGTCCGGATCAACCCGGACGCCGACAAGCACATCGTCCACGTTCACCGCTTCCCCGCTGAGGTGGACGCCCACTACCCCGTGGACGTGGGGATCGTCGGCGACATCAGCGCCTCGCTGACCGCTCTCGCGGACGAGCTGAGCGGCCACCGCTGCCCGGAGCCCGGGCCGGTCCGGTCGAGCTCGCTGCTCGCCGAGGAGCTGGAGCTCGGTCGCGTCGACGACCGCTTCCCGCTCGCGCCGCAGCGCATCGTCGCCGACACCCGGGCCGCGCTCGGCCGGGACGACGTGACACTGGTCGACACCGGCGCCGTGAAGATGTGGATGGCGCGGCTCTACCCGACCTACGCGCCGAACACCTGCCTGGTCTCCAACGGCCTGTCTGCCATGGGGTTCGCGCTGCCGGGTGCGCTCGCCGTCTCGCTCGCCCGCCCGGACGTGAAGGTGCTGGCCGTCGTCGGCGACGGCGCCTGGCTGATGCACTCCCAGGAGATCGAGACGGCCGTCCGCGAGCGCATCCCGCTGACCGTCCTGATCTGGGAGGACAACGGGTACGGCCTGATCGAGTGGAAGATGCAGATGGAGCTCGGCGAGCACAGCAACACCGCGTTCACGAACCCCGACGTCGTGACGTACGCGGAGAGCTTCGGCGCCACCGGCTACCAGATCACCGCCGCGGACGAGTTGCTGCCCACGCTGCGCACCGCGCTCGGGGACGACGGGGTGTCGATCATCAACTGCCCCGTCGACTACCGGGAGAACCTGCGGCTCATCGAGCGGCTCGGCGACCTCGACGCCGCCCTCTGAGGACGTGCACGAAGCGGCGCGGCCGGCGTGAACGGCGCGCAGCGGATCGTCCCTGATACCGAGTCCGCACCTTGATACTCAATCCGTCGCTACTGGCCAGTAACCCGGTGCGTGGCGGCGGTCTCGGTATTGAGGTGCGGATTCGGTATCGACGACCTCCGCCGAATGACCTGCTCAGCCGCCCGAGGTGTGACGCGGCGAGCCCGGGACGTTGACGTCCACCCAGACCAGCCG
>JBMCTR010000039.1:0-9476 GCA_048622955.1 Actinomycetota bacterium | reverse complement strand
GGGCATGCGCTCCCGGCTGGGCATGCGCTCCCGGCTGGGCATGCGCTCCCGGCTGAGCGGGCGCCGCCGGCTGAGCGGCGGGGCCGTCGGGCACACCCGGATCAGCCGCTGCTGCGCTGGCCGGCAGGCCGTGGGCAGCAACGGTGGCCTCGTAAGCCTGCAGCGTCGCGATCGCCTCCTGCAGGAACTCGTCGATCTCGGCCGGCTTGTACCCCTCCCGGAGCTTCGTCTCGCTGAAGGTGGCGCTGGACAGCTCACTTGCTGTCATCTCGCCGCTCGGCCGTCCATTTTCGTAGTCGCGCAGGGTCTCACCGAGCCGGTCAAGGAGATCATCGACCTCAACCATGTTGTAGCCGAGCCCCAGCCGGACGGTGCTGAATGTCACGTTCTGCACCTGCTGCGCCGTCAGCATCGCTGCCCCCTCACACGGTCAGCACGATCTTGCCAAACACGTCGCCGCGTTCCAAGGTTGCCGCCGCCTCCCGTGCCCGGGCCAGCGGCAGCACGTGGTCGATCAACGGTCGCACGCCCGTACGGTCGCAGAACGCGAGCAACCGGGTGAGCTCGTCTCGCGTTCCCATGGTCGACCCCAGAATCCTGAGTTGCAGGAAGAAGACCCGGCGAAGCTCGGTCTCGGCCGCCGAGCCCGCGGTGGCACCGGCGACGACGAGCGTGCCTCCGGGGCGCAGCGCCCGCAGGGAATGCTCCCAGGTCGGCGCGCCGACGGTCTCCATGACGGCGTCCACCCGCTCGGGCAACCGGGCTCCGGACTCGAAGCCCCGCTCCGCGCCGAGCTCCGTGGCCCTGCCGGCCCTGTCCGGGTCACGGGACGTCACCCACACCCGGATGCCGGCAGCGGCGGCCAGCGTGACGAGCGCCGTGGACACGCCACCCCCGGCGCCCTGGACGAGGACGGTCGACCCCGGCGTCAGCCGCGCCTGGGCGAACAGCATCCGGTAGGCGGTCAGCCAGGCGGTCGGCAGGCACGCGGCCTCCTCGAACGACAGCGCGGGCGGCTTGGGGACGAGGTTGCGGCGCGGCACGGCGACCCGCTCCGCGAACGTCCCCTGATAGCGCTCCGAGAGAAGCGACCGCGCCGGGTCGAGCGTCTCGTCACCTAGCCAGTCCGGGTCGGAGATCACCGAATGCACAACGACGGGGTTGCCGTCGCCGTCCACTCCTGCCGCGTCACAGCCGAGGATCATCGGAAGCTGCTCCGGCCGCAGGCCAACCCCCCGCAGCGACCACAGGTCATGCTGGTTCAGCGCGGTGGCGCGGACGGATACCGTCGTCCAGCCCGCGGGGACCTCCGGCTCGGGGCGCTCACCGGTCGCGAGCCCCGAACCGGGATCGTCCGTTGAGAAGCTCTCGGCGTAGGCGGCGAACATGGCCAGACCCTATCGGGCCGCCTTCAGCGCTGGGCCACGCCGTCCGCCCTCGCGCGGTGTGCCACCGCCCCGGCGACCGCGGGGACGACTCGCCGGTCGAACGCACCGGGTATGACGTACTCCGGTGCCAGGTCGTCGCCGACCAGGTCAGCCAGGGCCTGGGCGGCGGCGAGCTTCATGTCGTCGGTCACCACGGTCGCCCGCACGTCCAGCGTGCCGCGGACCATGCCCGGCAGCGCGAGCAGGCCCGAGATCTGGTTCGCGTGGTCCCCGCGCGCCGTGGCCACCACGGCGGCGTGCTGCCAGACCACCTCGGGGTCGATCTCCGGGCCGGGCGTGTTCAGCGTGAACACGATCGCGTCAGTAGCCATGCCGGCGAGCGCATCGTCGGACAGCTTCGAGCCCGGTCCGCCGACGAACACGTCCGCGCCGCGCAGCACGTCGGCGACGTCGCCGCGCGCCCCGGCCAGGTTCGTCGAGACCGCGAGCTCGAACTCGAACGGCGTCAGGTCGTTGCGATCCACGTGGAGGGCGCCGTGCCGGTCGCACATGATGACGTCGGCGACGCCCAAGGCCAGTAGCATCCGCGTCACCGCCACACCGACGGCGCCGCAGCCACCCACCACGACGGTGGTCTCCGAGATCGTCCGCTCCGTCAGCCGCGCCGCGTTCAGCAGCGCCGCCGCCACCACGATCGCGGCGCCGTGCTCGTCGTCCTGGAACACCGGGACGGAAAGGTCGTGCCGGAGCCGCCGCAGCGCCTCGTAACACCGGGGATATGCGATCTCCGCCAGGCTGACCGCCCCGAAGGTGGGCGTCAGCCGCCTGACGGTCTCGACCAGTTCGGACAGGTCAGGGCAGTTCAGGCAGATCGGCACGGCGTCGATGCCGGCGAGCTCCTTGAGCAGCAGCGCCTTGCCCTCCATGACGGGCAGCGCGGCCTCCGGACCGATGTTGCCCAGACCCAGTACCGCGCTGCCGTCCGTGACGACGGCGACCGTGTTGGCCTTCCACGTCAGCTCATGGACGAGCTCGGGATCGTCGGCGATCGCCGAGCTCGCCCGGGCGACCCCCGGCGTGTACGCGAGCGACAGGTCCGACGGACCGCGCAACGGTACGGTGGAGCGCACCTCGAGCTTGCCTCCTCGGTGGAGGGCGAGGGCAGGGTCGAGCTCTGGAGAAGCTGACGTGTCGTAGACGGTGAGTTCAGCACCCATTCCTGATCAGCTGTCGGTTGCGGCGTGCAGGGCCGCGGGCGACGGTGGTCACCCGCGCAGATCACGGTCGGGTCAGGTATGCCCGTCGATTGCAATTCTGTCACGGGCCTGCAGGGGGATACTTGTTTTTAGTGCAACTGGTCCGTACGACCCCGGGTCAACAACCGCGGCCACGGCCATACCCGGGCCCACACCACGGCGACGACGTCGTCCTTCCGGACGGCGCCGACGAGCCAAGAGTCGACACCCTCGCGCGGGTTGTCCCGCTCCACCCACCATCCTTCGGGGACGCGGCGGGTGGCCCGCTTGACCGACAGCACGTGCCGGTCGGGCAACCACACGACGACGAGTTGACCCAGCCGGGGTGTGCCCCCGTAGCGGACGAACAGCCGGTCGCCCGCGCGCAGCGTCGGCTCCATGGACCGGCCGTGCACGATGGCGAAGCCGTAACGCGCCACTGGTTCCCCTCTTCCTAACCGCCGGGGCGATCGGGAGTAGTGTCACGTGCGTACGCCGATGGACCAACTGGCAACTCGACCGTTGACCAGGCCATTGACTAGACCATCGACCAGGATGGAGGGACCACAAGCATGCTCTCCCGGCTGTTCGCACGCACCATCGAGGTCAGCGCCCACTGTGACCTGCCCTGCGGCGTCTACGACCCCGCGCAGGCCAGGATCGAGGCACAGTCAGTGAAGGCGATCTGCGAGAAGCTCGAGGGCAACAACGACCCCGACTTCCGCACCCGCGCGCTGCTGATCAAGGAGGAGCGGGCCGAACTGGTGAAGCACCATCTCTGGGTGCTGTGGACCGACTACTTCAAGCCGCCGCACTTCGAGAAGTACCCCCACCTGCACCAGTTGTTCAACGAGGCGACCAAGCTCGCCGGCGCGGGCGGCTCGAAGGGCTCCGCGGACACCGCCGTGGCCGACCAGTTGCTGTCGAAGATCGACGAGATCGCCGACATCTTCTGGGAGACCAAGCAGGCGGCCTGAGGGCACAGTCCGGGTTTTGCCGCGTTGATCTCGGAGTGGTGGTGGACGCCCCGGTTCCCGGCGCCTCCGCTGCTCCGGGATCAGCGGAAGGAGAGTCGGCTTGACTGACGCCCACGCCAGTCCCGGCGACCATGTGGAGATCCGGGTCCCGGCGGACAGCGCGTACCTCGCCATCCTGCGCACCGCCACGGCCGGGATCGCCGCACGGATGAACTTCACGATCGACGACATCGAAGACCTGCGGATCGCGGTCGACGAGGCCAGTTCGCTGCTGCTTGCCGCCGCGGCCGACGGCACGCAGCTGACCTGCCGGTTCGACATCGACGACGACACCCTGCAGGTAGTGGTCTCCGTCCCGTCGGACCACGGCGAACCGCCGCAGCCGGGGACGTTCGCCTGGACCGTCCTGACCGCTCTCGCCGGTGAGGTCGACGCCGCGTCGACAGGCGACACCGTGACGGTCACGCTGCGCAAGAGCCGGGTGGTGGCCGGCGAGTGACCCGCGACAGTGGGGGGGTCGACCGCGACGAGAGCAGGGAGTTGCTCGACCGCCTCGCAACGCTCCCTGACGACGACCCGAGTCGCCAGCAGGTACGCGACAGCCTCGTCCGGCTGCACTTGCCGCTCGTCGAGCACCTCGCCCGGAGGTTCCGCAACCGCGGGGAGCCGTACGACGATCTCGTGCAGGTGGCGACCATCGGCTTGATCAAGGCGATCGACCGGTACGACCCGGAGCGCGGCGTGGAGTTCTCGACGTTCGCCACACCCACGATCATCGGCGAGATCAAACGCTGGTTCCGGGACAAGAGCTGGGCGGTCCGCGTGCCGCGACGGCTGCAGGAACTGCGCCTGGCCATCGGCAGCGCCTCAGCGACGCTGACCCAGGAGCTGGGACGCTCACCCACGGTCAGCGAACTGGCCGAGCATCTCGGCACCACCGAGGACGACGTCCTCGAAGGGCTCGAGTCGGCGACGGCCTACAGCACGCTCTCGCTCGACGCCACCGAAAGCATCGAGGAGGAGCGCCCGCCGGTACTCGACAGCATGGGCCAGGAGGACGAGGCGCTGCTCAGCGTCGAGAACCGGGAGGCGCTGCGGCCGCTGCTCGCGCGGCTGACCGAGCGCGAGCGCCGGATCCTGATGCTGCGGTTCTTCGCCGGCATGACCCAGTCGCAGATCGCGGCCGAGGTCGGCATCTCCCAGATGCACGTGTCCCGGCTGCTGGCCCGTACGCTCACGAAGCTCCGGGAGGGGATGCTCGGCGAGTGAGCTCACCGGTCGTCGCGCCCGAAAGCGGCGCGCGAGGACTGCTGCAGGAGGGTGCCGAGCACCGCCGCGGCCGCCAACCCCGCCGGAGCCGCCCCGAGCCAGAAGCCGGCCTCCACCATCTCGTACGTCACACCCAGCACGATGAGCTGAACCACGACCGCGGCCCCGTACGCCCAGCCGCGCCGCGCCCGCAGCCCGGCCGCGATCAGGCCGACGAGCAGGCCCGAGGCCAGCAGGTACACCGCCGACCCCTCGAAGACGCGCTCGTTGCTCGGCGTGTCGGTCAACCGCTGGAGCCCGAGCCATGCGCTGAAGCCGAGCAGCGCGGCCGCCTGCAGCGCCACCACGCCGACGGCCACCAGCACCGGCCAGGGTGCGCGAACCGTTTCCGAGGGCACGAACTCAGCCTAGGACAGCACGGTTACCCTGGCCGGCATGCGAGCGCTCGTCGTGGTCAACCACCAGGCGACCGCCACCTCGCCGAGGGCGCTCGACGTGATGCTCTCCGCGCTGCGCCACGACCTCGAGGTCGAGGTGGCTGAAACCGACCACCGAGGGCACGCGGTCGAGCTGGCGCGCTCGGCCCGCACCGGCCGGCTCGACCTCGTCATCGTGCTCGGCGGCGACGGCACGGTCAACGAGGTCGTCAACGGGCTGCTGGGCACGGACGGCGGGCCACGCCGCGGCGACGGCGGCGACGACACCGACGACATCAGTGCGCCGCAGGCGCCGGAGGGGCGGCCGCTGCCGAGCTTGGCCGTGGTGCCCGGGGGGAGCACCAACGTGCTGGCGCGCAACCTCGGCATCCCGCTCGACCCCGTGGAGGCGACCGGCTCGCTGCTGGACGCCGTCCGGGCCGGCCGCCGCCGCCCGCTCGGCCTCGGCCGGCTGACGTGCGAGGGTTACGAGCGGTACTTCACGTTCTGCGTGGGAGCCGGATTCGACGCGGACATCGTCCGGGCGGTTGAACAGCGGCGAGCCGGGGGCAAGCGGGCGACGGTGCCGCTGTACGCCACGACCGCCGTGCGCAGGTTCTTCGCCCAGGACGACCGCAGGCACGGCCGGCTCACCCTGCACCGGCCGGGCCAGGAGCCGGTCGACGGCATCGTCCTGGCGATCATCACCAACACCGCCCCGTGGACGTACCTGGGCAGGCGGCCGCTGAACCCGACGCCGCGAGCGAGCTTCGATCGGGGGTTGGACCTGTTCGCCCTGACCCGGCTCGGATTGCCGCGTGCCCTCCTGCACGTCGCCCAAATCGCATTCGCGCCCGAGCGTGCCGCACGCGGCCGTGACGTCCTGACGCTGCACGACCAGGCGGAACTGACGCTGTCGGCGGCCGTGCCTGTTCCGCTTCAGGTGGACGGCGACTACATCGGCGACAGCGGTCGGTTCAGCCTGCAGTCCGTGCCCGGCGCGCTGAGTGCCGTGTACTAATTGCTACCTATGCCCGTCTCTGCATCGCTTTGTGACGGACATGACACATAGTCGAGTGAGACGTACGCCACAACTCTCTTGTTTGCGCGTCACGGGTTTGCCACCCTTGTACTGCCACTGGGTTACGGCACCACCGTGCCCAAGGTTGAGTCTGCAACAGCTTCCCCACTGACGATGCTGTTGGGTGGGGGTATGTGCTGACTCGTGAACGAATTCACGTGACGTAAAACGCGTGCGTGGGGCGGCCCGACCCCGTCCGGCGTACCGCAACCTGTACGAGGAGCTGTGAGATCCAGATGGACTGGCGCCACCGTGCCGCCTGCCGTGACGAGGACCCAGAGCTGTTCTTTCCGATCGGCACCACCGGGCCGGCGTTGCTGCAGATTGAGGAGGCCAAGACGGTCTGCCGTCGCTGCGATGTCCGCGAGCAGTGTCTGCAGTTCGCCCTGGAGACCGGGCAGGACGCCGGCGTCTGGGGTGGCCTGTCCGAGGATGAGCGGCGGGCGTTGAAGCGCCGCCGTGCCCGCCAGCGGGCGCGCGCACGCGCCTACTGAGCCGGCACGTCGAGCACCGCCTGCGTGCCCCCTTCCCGGCGTGGGGTGATCTCCAGCGTTCCGTTGAGCTCGCTGATGACGAGCGTGCGCACGATCTGCAGCCCGAGCCGGCTGGACGTGTCGAGGTCGAACCCGTCCGGAAGGCCGCGGCCGTCGTCCTCGATCACGACGCGCAGCCTGCCCGCAAGCCGATCGGCCGACAGCTCGACCCGCCCACTCCGGCCGCCCAACCCGTGCTCGACGGCGTTCTGGAGCAACTCGGTGAGCGCCATCGCCAGCGGGGTGGCGATCCGGGCGTCCAGCACGCCGAACGTGCCCGTCCGGCCGACGCTGACCTGAGGCTCCGCCGTCGACAGCTCGGCGACCATGTTGAGCAGCCGGTCGGCGGCCACGTCGAAGTCCATGGTGTCGTCCACCGCCTGCTCCAGGGTCTCGTGGACGATCGCGATGGTGCCGACCCGGCGGACCGCCTCTTCGAGCGCTGCGCGGCCTCCCTCGGCGCCGAGCCGGCGCGCCTGCAGCCGCAGCAGGGCGGCGACGGTCTGCAGGTTGTTCTTGACGCGGTGGTGGATCTCCCGGATGGTGGCGTCCTTGGTGACGAGCTCCCGCTCGCGCCGGCGCACCTCGGTGACGTCGCGACAGAGCACGATCGCGCCGACGTGCTCGCCGCCGGGCTCCAGCGGGATCGCGCGCAGCGCCAGGTACGTGCCGTTGGCCTCGATCTCGGTGCGCCGGTGCGCGCGCCCGCCGACGACCACGTCCAGTGCCTCGTCCACCGGACCGACACTCGGCGCCACCTCGGCCACCACCGAGCCGAGGTGCTGGCCGACGAGATCGGCCGTCAGGCCGAGCCGCCGGAACCCGGACATCGCGTTCGGGCTGGCGAAGGTGGCCACCCCGGAGGCGTCGAGCCGGATCAGACCGTCACCCACCCGCGGCGCCCCGCGCCGGCCCATGTCGGTGCCGGGCTGGGGGAAGCGTCCCTCCGCGATCAGCCGGGACAGCTGGGACGCGCACTCCAGGTAGGCGAGCTCGAGGCGGCTCGGCGTCCGGGCCGCCACCAGGTTCGTGTTCCGTGAGATCACGCCCAGTATCCGGTCTCCGCGCCGGACGGGGATGGTCTCGACGCGCACCGGCACGTCGTCCCACCACTCCGGATCGCCGTCCCGCCGGATGTGCCCCTCGTCGTACGCCGCGTCCACCAGCGGGCGCCGTCCCCGCTTGAGCTTCGTCCCGACGAGATCCTCGACGTACGCCGTCGGCCCGGTCGTCGGCCGCATCTGCGCGGCCACCCGGAACACGTCCTCGTCCCGGTCGGCGACCCACAGCACAAGATCGGCGAACGACAGGTCGGCGAGCAGTTGCCAGTCCGCGACGAGGGCATGCAGCCACTCCAGTTCGGCCTCCGAGAGGTCCGTGTACGAGCGGACGACATCGTTGAGCGAGGGCACGTCACCGAGCCTAGACAACGCCGCCCCGGGGGGTGTCACGTCGATTTCGCGTCATGCGAAGATGCTCCGGTGCGCAAGTCGTACTGGGAGCAAGTGGTAGCTGACGGGTATCGCGTTCCACACGGCGTCGCACTGAACGATCTGACGACTGAACTGGTCACGATGCTCGGGGATCCCGATCCGAGCGTCCGGGTCGACATCGCCTGCTCGGTCCTGACCACCTGGACCGGTGACGGCGTCTACGACGAGCTGCTGGGTGGGCTCGGCGACGGCCTGCTGCATGGGTTGAAGGACGGCCTCGGTGAGGACGGCACGTCCTCGGTGCTGCGGCGCTCGCTGTCCGCCATGGTGCTGGCGCGGGTGGTCCGCCGCGACAACGCCGTGCAGGTGGTGGCGCCGACCACGATTCTGACCTGGGCGGACCGGTCGGTCGCGTGGCTGCTGGCCGAGCGCGACCTGCGCGGGTGGGTGCCCGAGATCGGCTGGATCCGGGCGCCGGCGCATGGCGCGGACCTGCTGGGGGCGCTCGCGGCCTCGCGCTACCTGGGTCGGGAGGAGCTCACGGTGCTGCTCGACGTGATCGCCGAGCGGCTGCTGACGCCCACCGAGTACCGCCTGGTGGACGGCGAGTGCGACCGGCTGGCGCATGCGACGATGTCGCTGCTGCACCGCGACCTGGTCACGGTCGACACGCTGGAGAACTGGCTGGAGCGGATCGCCACGACCTGGTCGGAACCGCTGGAGCCCGGCTCCCGCGTCTCCGCGGTCCGGGCCAACTGCGAGGCCTACGCGCGGGCGCTGCACCTGCAACTGCTGCTCGGCGTCAACGGGACGCCCACCCAGGAGATCATCGGCAAGCCCGGCGCCACGCCGTCCTGCCGGCCGGACCTGCTCATCGCGCTGCAGCGCGCCCTGCGGACCAGCGCACCCGGCGTGTTCCGGCAGAACCCCTCGGGCCGTCCGTCCTGATCTCCGTGCTGTTCGCGAGTTGTCAGGCCGGACAACTCCCTGACCGGCGGCGACGGCGCCGGAGGCCCTGACAGGTGGGACCGGCGGCAGCCGCGGCGGTAGCCTCGGCGGTGTGACTGCTTCCCCCCGCAATGACGCCCTGGAGGGGCACGCCGGCGAGCACGCCTGCGCCGTCTTCCGCAACCACGGCATCGAC
>JBMCTR010000038.1:0-9495 GCA_048622955.1 Actinomycetota bacterium | reverse complement strand
AGATGGCCGCTGAGCAGGCCGCTGGTGAGCACGTACAGCGTCATCACGCCGCGGAACTCGAGCAGCCAGAACGCCGCAAGGTTGACCAGCCACCGGCACGCGAACGAGACGGCCACGGCGAGCACCACACTCACCAGTCCCAGGACGTAGGGCAGTGCCGTCGTCGGCAGCGCCAGCCCGAACGCGAGGGCGCCGACGAGCAGCGGCGGCGCACCGCGGGGGATGAACGTGTACGCCGCGCGGCCCAGATCGGCGGCCAGGTAGGCGAGTTGCGGATCGACCGGCCGGGCGAGGTCGACGGAGATGTCGCCGGTCCGGATACGCAGCGCGAGGTCGTTCCAGTTGAAGATGTTGACAGGTGCGATCAGTGCCTGGGCCAGGAACGCGTAGGTGATGCCGGCGGCCGGGTCGTAGCCGGCCAGCGTCCCGCCCGCCGCCGTGATCGCGGCGATGGTGATGTACGTCCTGATCAGACCGAACACGGTGTTGGTGAACGCGCCCGCCGCGGTCGCCAGCCGGTACGTCGCCCAGCGCCGGAAGCCGCTGACGAACAGCACTCCCAGGGCAGACACAAGCGCAGAACATTACTGATCGTGACCGGCGGTGTCCACCTGATTTTGTCGAGCCGAGAGCCCGCGGCGCCGGTCGGCGGCTCAGGCGGGGATGAACTGGAGCGCGAGGAAGCCGCCGGCCAGGCCGACGAGGACACCGATCAGCAGGGCGGCGAGGTAACGCGGCGGCGGGGGCGGTTCCTCGCGGTGGTCCAGCCGGATGGGTTCGGACGCCGGTGGCGGTGCTGTGCGATGGGATGCCCGCCGGATCACCACCGTTCTCTGGGCCGGCGGCTCCTCCGCGGACGGCGGTTCCGGCTGCGGTTGTGGTTGCGGCGCCGGGGCGGGCCGAGGCGGTGGCGGAGGAGCGGCGTTCGGCGGAGCAGGTGCGACCGCGTTCGGGTCCCCGGGGCCGTTCCCTCCCGCCGCCGGCTGGGCGGGTGCCGGTGCCGGCTGCGGCGGGGTACTCGGGGCCGGCGCAGGCTGCGGCCCGGTGTCGGTGGCCGGCGCCTCAGTGTTCGCCTTGCCGCTGGCCACCCAGGCCGCACCGAGCGCGACGGCGTGCTTCGGGTGCGCGTCGACCGCGACCGGTCGGCCGACTTCGGCGCCGACCAACTGGCCGACGATCGGCATCCGCGACGACCCGCCGACGAGCAGCACCGAGTGGAGTTCTTCCGGGGCGACGCCGGCCGAGTCCAGCGATCGGCGCAGCGCGGCGATGGACTCCTGCAAGGCCGGGCGGACCATGTCCTCGAGTTCGGACCTGGTGAGCCGCACCTCGGTGGAATGGTTGGGAAGCAGCACCGGGATGGTCACGTCGGTGTCCGACGACAGCGCCTCCTTGGCCGCCACGCACTCCTCGCGCAGTCGTGCCACCGCCGCCACGGCGGCCGAGTCGTCCTCGTCGTACTCGTCGAGCTTGCCCTCCAGTGCGCGCCGGACGTGCTCGAAGACCGCCGCGTCGATGTCGACGCCGCCGAGCCGCTCGATCCCCTCGGGCTTGCCCACGATCGCGAACCCGGACTCGGTGCGCCGCAGCACCGCGGCGTCGAACGTACCGCCGCCGAGATCGTAGACGGCCACGACCGCGCCGGGCTCGAGCGTGCGCTGCTGCGCGTAGAAGACAGCTGCCGCCTCCGGCTCGGTGGTGAACTCGACGGGTTGGTCGACGTCGGAGATGCGGACGGCCTGCCGCAACAGGTCCGTCTTGTACGGACCCCAGTTGGCCGGGTGGCTCACGCAGATCCGCTCCGGGGGCCCGCCCTCCCGGGTGGCGACGTCGTCCACGACCGCGCGGAGCAGGCGCGCCACCAGAGCCTCGGCCGAGTGCGGCGATCCGGCCAGGATGATCGGGGTGGTGTCGCCGAACCTGCGCTTGAACTCGCGCGCGACTCGCTCGGGGTTGGTGACCGAGCGGCGGTTGGCCGCCTCGCCGGTGAGGAAGGAGGAGTCTTCCCGCAGCAGCACGACGGACGGGATCGAGGCGCTGTGGTCGCCGAGCGAGACGATCTCCGACCGATCGTCGCGCCAGATCGCGGCCGCGGTGAAGGTCGTGCCGAGGTCGATGCCGAGCGAGTAGGTCATGATGCCGGCCCCGAGCAGTCGACCCCCGAGTATGTCGCCGGATCCGAGGTCACGTCGTACGGCTCAATGATGTGGATCCGGTAGCCGAAGTCGCCGGTCGCGCTGAGCCTCCACTTCTTTCCCGGCACCGCCTTCGTCTGCTGGCCGCCACCGTTGAACTCCACCGTGTACGGCCCGGCGGTGTCGGTCGCGCCGTCCGAGCGGAGCCATTCGTACTTCACCGTCATGTCGTGGGGCACCGTGATCGTCGCTTCGAAGTTCAGCTTGTGCTGGCAGGGCGACGGTGTGTAGTCGTCGCCGGCCTTCGTCACCTCGGCGTAGGGGGTGCAGGCCACGGTGGCCTCGGCCGGGTCCGAGGTGTACGAGTTCGGGTCCGTCACCTGGAGAGTCCGGCGCACGGTGGTGTCATCGGGAACTTCGACCTCGTGGGTCACGTCGACTCCCTGCGGTCCGGGGCCGCCGAACTGGACATCGTCTTCGGCGACCGCCGTGGCGGCGCCGTCCAGCCAGCGGTAGTCCGCGCGCACCGGCCCGGTGTTGGTGGTGATCCGCGCCGTGAAGCCGAGAGTCACCGGGCAGCGGCCGGTGTAGTCCGCCGGGTCGACCGTGAGCTCGACGTCGGTGACCTCGGCGTCCTCGGCTTCTGTCGGCTCCTCGTCGGGCGTCGTGGCCTCGTCCGGGGTTTCGGCGTCCTCGTCGGGCTCTTCGTCCTCGCTGGCCGCCTCGTCCTCCTCCGGCGGGGATTGCTCGGCCGGCTCCGGCGAGCCCGGCTGGCCGGCAACCGGTTCGGTCGGCGACCCGTCCCGCTGGTACATGCCCACCCCGACGACTGCGGCGGCGACGACGGCGGCAGTGACCAGCGCGGTGCCGATCTCGACACCGAGACGTCGAGACCGTGGTGGGCCACCGTATCCGGGATCACCCTGCGCGACACTCACACGAACCTCACAAAACGACACCCCCCGCGCCATCGAACGACCTTGCCACGGCGGTCGTCAACCCCCGGGCGGGACACAGCATAGTTACGGTCTGGGCCGCCCGCTGCGACCGCGTCACCCGCGCGTCCGGCCGTGCAGGTCGTTGAGCAGCGCCGACGCGGCCGGAGTCCGGATCGGCGCGGTCGGCTAGGGTTGCCGGCGTGACCGTCCCCCGGCTGCCCCGCCGTCTGTCGACCTCCGAACCGGGCTGGACGACGCAGGCCGACGTCATCGTCGTCGGCAGCGGCATCGCCGGTCTGACGACCGCGCTCGAGGCGCGCCGCGCCGGCACGGTGCTGCTTGTGACCAAGACCACACTCAGCGAGAGCTCGACGTTCTGGGCGCAGGGCGGCATCGCGGCGGCGCTCCACCCCGACGACAGCCCTGACGACCATCTGCGCGACACCCTCGCCGCCGGCGTGGGCATCTGCGACGAGAGCGCCGTGCGGGTGCTGGTCACCGAGGGGCCGAAGCGGGTTCGGGAGTTGGCGGAGCTCGGCGCGCGGTTCGAGCGCACCGACAGCGGCGAGATCGCGCTCACCCGCGAGGGCGGGCACCTCCGCGACCGGATCGCCCACGCCGGCGGCGACGCCACCGGCCGCGAGATCTCCCGCGCGCTGACCGAGGCGCTGCACGCGGTCCGGGAGGACCCCGGGATCGAGGTCATCGAGCATGCCCTCGTCGTGGATGTCCTGACGGACGCGGCCGGCCGCGCCTGCGGCGTGACGCTGCACGTCATCGGGGAGGGGCGGCGCGACGGCGTGGGCGCCGGGCTCGGCCGTGCCGTCGTCCTTGCCACGGGCGGGCTGGGACAGGTCTACGCGTCCACGACGAACCCCCCGGTGTCGACCGGCGACGGGGTGGCCGCCGCCCTCCGGGCCGGCGCGGAGGTGGCCGACCTGGAGTTCGTCCAGTTCCATCCGACGGTGCTGTGGCTCGGGCGGTCGGCGGCCGGGCAGCAGTCGCTGATCTCGGAGGCGCTGCGCGGCGAGGGCGCCGTCCTTCGCGACGCCGAGGGTCGCCGGTTCATGGTCGGCCGTCACCCGCTGGCCGAGCTTGCCCCGCGGGACGTCGTCGCGAAGGCGGCGGTCACGGTGATGGCGGAGACGGGAGCGGATCACGTCTGGCTGGATGCGCGGCATCTCGGCTCCGATTTCCTAGAGCGGCGGTTCCCCACGATCGTGAACCGGTGCCGGGAGGCCGGCTTCGACCCGGCGACCCGGCTGGTCCCGGTGGCGCCCGCGCAGCACTACGCGAGCGGCGGTGTCCGGACGGACCTGGACGGGCGAACGTCCGTGCCAGGGCTCTACGCCTGCGGCGAGGTCTCGCACACCGGGGTGCACGGCGCCAACCGGCTGGCGTCCAACTCGTTGCTGGAGGGCCTGGTGTTCGGCCACCGGATCGCCGAGCACCTGGCCGAGGGGCTGCCGCCGCAGGGTGAGCCGGCGCCTCGGTCCGGCCCGGCCGGCTTGCTCGCGGCGGACGCCCGGCTGTTCGTGCAGGGAGCCATGACCGCGGGAGCGGGCGTCGTCCGTTCGGCGTCCTCGTTGCACGCCGCCGCGGACGCGCTGGACCGGCTCGGCCGCGAGCGGGCCACCGCCGAACCGGCGACCGAGGCATGGGAGGCGACGAACCTGCATGCAGTGGCCTCGACGCTCGTCCAGCATGCCGCGCGACGCCAGGAGAGCCGCGGCGGGCACTGGCGGGAGGACTTCCCGGGGCGCGACGACGAGCGGTGGCAGGGGCACCTGGTGAGCCGCCTGGACGGCGACGGTGCTGTCCGCACCCGGTTCGAGGTGCGCGAGTGAGCGACGCGGTGGGGCACCCGGCTTCGGATCCGGCTTCGGACCCGGCGACCGAGGAACTCGTCCGGGCCGCCCTCGAGGAGGACCTCGCCGGTGGTGTCGACGTGACGAGCACCGCGACGGTCCCGGCCGGCCAGCGGGCCGTCGGCGATCTGGTCGCGCGCGGCGACGGCGTCCTGGCCGGGTTGCCGGTGGCGCAGGCGGTGTTCCGCGCGACGACCGGCGGCGAGCTGGAGTTCCGGGCCAAGGCGGCCGACGGCGACCGGGTGAGCGCCGGCGATGTGCTCGCCACTGTCGGCGGGCGTACGCGCGAGTTGCTGTGCGCCGAGCGCACGGCGCTGAACCTGTTGTGCCGGCTGTCGGGCGTCGCCACGGCCACCCGCCGGTGGGTGGACGCGATCTCCGGCACCGGAGCCGTCGTCCGGGACACCCGGAAGACGACGCCGCTGCTCCGTGCGCTGGAGAAGTACGCCGTCCGGTGCGGTGGCGGGGAGAACCACCGGATGTCCCTGTCCGACGCCGCCCTGATCAAGGACAACCACGTGGCGGCCGCCGGCGGCGTGGCCGCGGCCTACCGCGCGGTCGCCGCCGCCTTCCCCGGTGTGCCCGTCGAGGTCGAGGTGGACGACGTGGCGGGAGCGGTGGAGGCCGCCGAGGCCGGAGCCGACCTGGTGCTGCTGGACAACTTCTCGGTCGAGGATGCGCGGCGCGCGGTCGAGGCGGTGGCCGGCCGTGCCGCCCTCGAGGTCAGCGGCGGTCTCACCCTCGCGGCGGCGCGGTCGTACGCGGCGACCGGGGTGGACTACCTGGCGGTGGGATCGATCACGCACTCCGCCCCCGTCCTGGACATCGCCTTCGACCTGCGCGAGGTGTGGTGACCCGTGCTGCTCGCGATCGACGTCGGGAACACCCAGACCCAGATCGGCCTGCTCGACGGCGAGGACGTCGTCGATAGCTGGCGGGTGGCGACGGACGCCCGCCGGACGGCGGACGAGCTGTGGGCGCTGCTGCGCGGGCTGCTCGGCGGGAGCCGGAACGAAGGCGGCATCACCGGCGTCGCCGTGTGCTCGACCGTTCCCGCCGTCCTGCACGAGATGCGCACCATGGTCGGCCGGTACTACCCCGACGTGCGGTCGGTCCTCGTCGAGCCGGGTGTGCGGACCGGCATACCCGTCCTCGTGGACAACCCGCGCGAGGTCGGAAGCGACCGGATCGTGAACGCCCTGGCGGCGCGCCGGCTCTACAGCGGGCCGCTCGTGGTGGTCGACCTCGGGACGGCCACGACCTTCGACGTCATCTCGGCCCGCGGGGAGTACCTGGGCGGCGCGATCGCGCCCGGCATCGAGGTCTCGCTCAACGCCCTCGGTGACGTCGGCGCCCAACTGCGCCGGGTGGAGCTGCGGCGTCCACGCTCGGTGATCGCCAAGAACACCGTGGAGGCCCTGCAGTCCGGGGCGCTGTTCGGCTTCTCGGCCCAGGTCGACGGCATCGTGGCCCGCATGGTCGCCGAGCTGGGTGTCCCGCAGGACGAGGTCACGGTGATCGCTACCGGCGGCCTGGCGGACCTCGTGATCCCGGAGTGCCGGTCCGTCGACCACCACGAGCCGCTGCTCACCCTCCTCGGCCTCCGGCTGGTCTACGCGCGCAACGCCCCGCCCAGCTGATCAGCTGGACTGCTTGGGCGGGCTGTGCTCGATGAACGGCCAGCCCGCCTCCTCGGCGGCCCGATGGGCGGGGCCGCTCATGTTGGAGAAGGAGACTTCGAATCCCGAGCGCTTGCCGCGGCCCTCGAGCTCGCGGAGGAACTCCAGGCCGGCCTGGCCCAGCGAGGTGACGGCGTGCATGTCGACGACCGCGTGACTGAGCTCCTCGAGGGCCTCCAACCTGGCGACCCGGTCGACGGCGTCATGCAGCGCGTCCGACATGGACTCGTCGACGTCCCCGCGCAGGAAGACCACGATCTCGCGGGAGCCCCGGTCTGCGACTTCTACGCTTCCCATGGTTGCTCACCTCCTCTTTCAATGTCGCAGGCGAGGGCGCGCCAGGCAACGGCTTCGCGAGGGTCGTGAAGCACGCCGTACCCTTGTCCCTCGTGAGCCACCCCGCAGATTCCGTGCCCGGACCGGACGAGCTTCCCGAGCAGATGCGCGTCCGGCGGGAGAAGCGCGCGGAGCTCGCGCAGCGAGGGGTGGCGCCGTATCCGCGGAACTTCAGGCGTACGCACACGCTGGCTGAGCTGCGGGCCGCCTACCCTGACCTGCCGCCCGGAACCGGCACCGGCGACCGCGCGGCCGTGACCGGCCGGGTGATCTTCCTTCGCAACACGGGGAAGCTGTGCTTCGCCCGGCTTCGCGGCGGCGACGGCACGGAGTTGCAGGCGATGCTGTCGCTGGACCGGGTCGGCGAGCGGGCGCTGGAGGACTGGAAGCACCTGGTCGACATCGGCGACCACATCGGGGTCGAGGGCGAGATCGGCACCAGCCGGCGCGGCGAGCTGTCGGTGATGGCCGACAGCTGGACGATGGTGGCCAAGGCCCTGCGGCCGCTGCCGGTCGAGCACAAGGCGCTGAACGAGGAAATGCGGGTGCGGCAGCGCTACGTGGACCTGATCGTCAACCCGGCCGCGAGGCGGATGGTCCGCGTCAGGTCGGGTGTGCTGCGGTCGTTGCGGGAGTCGCTGTACCGCCGCGGCTACGTCGAGGTCGAGACCCCTGTGCTGCAGTCGTCTCACGGCGGAGCCGCCGCTCGGCCGTTCACCACTCACTTCAACGCCTTCGACCAGGACATGACGTTGCGCATCGCGCTGGAGCTGCACCTCAAGCGGGCGGTCGTCGGCGGCGTCGACAAGGTCTACGAGATCGGCCGGACGTTCCGCAACGAGGGCTCGGACTCCACGCACAGCCCGGAGTTCACGATGCTCGAGGCGTACGAGGCGCTCGGCGACGACGAGACGATGGCGGAACTGACCCGGGAACTGATCGTCGACGCGGCGCGCGCCGTGGGCCGGACGACCGTCCCTGACGGAGCGGGCGGGGAGGTCGACCTCGAACAGCCGTGGGATCGCGTGACCCTGTACGACGCGGTGTCCGCCGCCGTGGGCGAGACCGTCACCCCGGCGACGGATGTGGAGCGGCTGCGCCTGCTCGCGACCAAGCACGATGTGGAGACGGCACCGGACTGGGGTGCGGGCGAGCTCGCTCTCGAGCTTTACGAGAAGCTCGTCGAGCACACCCTGAGGGCGCCGACGTTCGTCTTCGACTATCCGGCGGAGGTCCGGCCGCTGGCGCGCCCGCACCGGGACGACCCGCGGCTGTCGGAGGCGTGGGACCTCGTCATCGGGGGCTTGGAGCTCGCCGTGGGCTACAGCGAGCTTGTTGATCCGGTCATCCAGCGGGAGCGGCTGGTGGAGCAGTCGCGACGGGCGGCGCAGGGCGACCCGGAGGCGATGGACCTCGACGAGGACTTTCTGCGCGCGCTGGAGTACGGAATGCCGCCCACGGGCGGGATGGGGCTCGGCATCGACCGGCTGGTGATGCTGCTGACGGGCTCCGGGATCCGTGAGGCGATCCTGTTCCCGACGGTCAAGCCCGAGTGAGCGTCACCGTCCGGAGAGCGCGCACGGCGGATGTGCGAGCGATTCGCCGGCTGCTGAACACTTATGCGGCCGACCGCATTCTGCTGTCCAAGGAAACAGTGACGCTGTACGAGGACGTCCAGGAGTTCTGGGTGGCCGAGGGGGACGACGGGTCCGTCGTCGGCTGCGGCGCGTTGCATGTGATGTGGGAAGACCTCGCGGAGGTGCGCACACTCGCCACTGATCCCGCCTGGGTGGGCCACGGTGTGGGCCGGGCAATACTGGAGCAACTGATCGAGGTGGCCCGGGATCTCGGCATTTCCCGTGTATTCTGCTTGACCTTCGAAGTAGAGTTCTTCGCGCGTCACGGATTCGAGGTGGTCAAAGAGCCTCCGGTCGATCCTGATGTCTACGCGGAGTTGCTCCGGTCAGACGACGAAGGCGTTGCCGAGTTCTTGGACCTTGACCGGGTGAAGCCGAACACATTGGGCAATACACGCATGTTGCTCCGTCTTGCGAACTGATCGATACCGTAACATAGAATTGCCTGCGCGTTGCCGTTGGCGTAGTAGTTTGGGTATGGGCAGCGTGAATCGCACTAAACGGAAGGACAACTCGATGGCCAAGAAGGTCCAGACACTTCTCGTCGATGATCTCGACGGCGGGAGGGCTGAAGAGACCGTGAGCTTCGCACTCGACGGTGTTTCATACGAAATCGACCTATCCAAGTCGAATGCCGAGACGTTGCGCGACACCCTTTCGAAGTATGTCGCCGCTGCGCGCCGGACCGGTGGCCGCCGTGCCCGTGGCCGTGGTCGGGGCCGTAGCAGTGCCGAGACCGCCGCGATTCGGGAATGGGCGCGCAGCCAGGGGTTCAAGATCTCCGACCGCGGCCGCATACCAGCCGACATCCTCGAGAAGTACGAGGCAGCGAACCGCTAACCCCTGCGGTTTGCCTATTGATCACGTTAACCACCGCAGTATGCCCGATACCAGGCCCGCGG
>JBMCTR010000037.1:0-9668 GCA_048622955.1 Actinomycetota bacterium | reverse complement strand
CCACCCGGAGTCGGTGCTGACCGAATACGGCCACCGCATGCTGGCCAACTGGCTGAGCGTGTGCGGTGACGCGGACGCGGTCGAGCGCTCGGCCGGGCTGGCGCCCGTTGTCAGCCGGGGGCCCGACTCGCTCGATCCCTCCCTGCCGTAGCCAGTGAGCTTCCACACCGCGGTCCCGGCCGCCGCAGTGTGGTTCCCCACTGCTCCGCTGGCGACAGCGGGGAACCACACTGTCGCCCGACCAGCACAGTGGGGAAGCGCACTGCTCAACCGATCACAGGTTGCCCTCGTCCGCTATCCCGATTAGGCCGTCACACCGACGCCCGGCACGGGATCACGAGGCTCCGCTAGGGCCCAGGCGACTCATCGCCGCCGTCTCCCTCGCAGCCCTCGTCCGGCTCCTCGGCAATGGTGATCGTGACCTCCGACCCGGCTGGCCGGTCTTCCCCTGCCGCAGGCGACTGGCCGATGACGGTGCCTGCATCGACGCTACACGTCTGCTGAACTTGAGCCTCGACGTCGAAGCCCGCCTGGTCCTCGAGGATGTTCCGGGCCTCGCTCTCGTTGTATCCCTGGGTGGACACGTCCGGAACCTCGACCAGCTCCTCCCCTGTGGACACGATGATCGTGATGGTGCTGCCCGGTTCGACAGTGGTGCCGCCGGGGGGATCGGTCTCGATGACCCGGCCTTCCTCGACCTCGGAGCTGCTCTGCTCCTGCTCCTCGACCTCGAACCCCTCGTCGACCAGCGTGTCGCGGGCCTCGTCGCGAGTCTCGCCCTCCACGTTGGGGACTCGGACCTCCTCGGGAGCCTGGCCGACGGTGAGGTCAACCTCGCTGCCCTGGTCGAGCTCCTCGCCGGCGGGCGGGTTCTGCGACAGGACGGTTCCCTGCTCCTCCTCGTCGTCGGTCTCGGTGAAGTCGACGGTCCCCACGGTGAGGCCCGCATCCTCGATCACCCGCTCGGCGTCCTCCTGGGTCTCGCCCTCGACGCTGGGCACGGACACCTGGTCGGGGCCCACGCCGACGGTGAGGGTGACCACGGTTCCTTCGTCTACATCTTCCATCGGCGCCGGGTCCTGCTCGAGCACGGTCCCTATCTCGTCCTCGTTGTCGGTTTGCCGTGTCTCGGTCGGCCCGACGACGAGGCCGCGTTCCACGAGTGTCGCCTCGGCCTGCTCCTGCGTCTGGCCGATCAGGTCCGGTACCCGGACGAGTTGGGGCTCGCCACCGCCGCGGAACGCCAGATACCCGATGACGGCTGCAACGGCGAGGATGGCGAGGGCGGCGGCGACGAGCGCTCCCCAGCTCATCCCGCGGCGCTCGGGTTCTTCCTCATCCGGGTAGTAGTCCTCATCGACCTGGTCGTACATTGACGTGGCCGCGGGCCCGTAGGCGGCGTCGCCGTAGCCGCCGCCGGCGATCAGCTGCGTCGAGGCGGTCGCGTCCGCCGCGACCGGGATGCCCGCCGCGCACCGCTCGAGGTCGACGCGCATCTCATAGGCACTCTGGTACCGCTCGAGCCGGTCCTTCGCCAGCGACTTGAGCACGATCGAGTCGAGGTCGCGGGGGATCGACGGGTCGAGCGCCGACGGCGGCGTCGGCATCTCCCGGACATGGGACACCGCCACCGACACGAGGGAGTCGCCCATAAACGGCGGCCGCCCGGTGAGCAACTCGTACAGCACACACCCCGTGGCGTACAGGTCGCTGCGTGCGTCCGCGGCCTCGCCCCGGGCCTGCTCCGGGGAGATGTACTGCGCGGTGCCGACGACGGCGGCCGTCTGGGTGAGCGTCGCGCCGGTCTCGGCGAGCGAGCGGGCGATGCCGAAGTCCATGACCTTGACGTCTCCCGACGTCGTGATCATCACGTTCCCCGGCTTGATGTCCCGGTGCACGATGCCGGCCCGGTGGCTGTACTCGAGCGCGTCGAGCACGCTGGTCGCCACCTCGATGGACCGCTCCGGGGTGAAGCGCACCCGCTCTTGGACGAAGTCGCGGAGGGTGCGGCCCTCGACGTACTCCATCACGATGTACGGGATGCGGTTCCCATCGAAGTCGTCCTCGCCGGTGTCGTACACCGCGACGATGTTGCGGTGGTTCAGCGACGCAGCCGACTGTGCCTCACGCCGGAACCGAGCCTGGAATGTGGAGTCCGAAGCGTGGTCGATGCGGAGCATCTTGATCGCCACTGTCCGGCCCAGCCGGCGGTCACGGCCTCGGCGTACCTCCGCCATCCCGCCACGACCGAGGACTTCTCCCAGTTCGTAACGGTCTCCGAGGAGTCGCGGCTCGCTCATCAGTCGCCCCTTCTGAGAATGCGCTCGAAGCGCACGGTACCCGTATCGGCCGGTGGAGTGCTCATCGCGTCGCCGCTACCCACTGGAGAGAACCGCCAGTGCGGCGATCATCACGATGACGACTCCCACCCAGCCGGTTCGCATCAGGCGTGCCCCCCGCCAGGCCGCGCGAGCCCGCCGAACGAGCTCCGGTCTCGCCGCTTCCCATTCCTTGCGAACGGTCTCGTGGACCCGGCGGTTCAGGCCGGGCGCTCGGCCGGCGGCGGCTGCCGTCCACTCGCGGACCTGCGTGAGCCAGGGCGTCGCGTCCGGCAACAGCGGCAGCGGCTCACGGCCGCGGTGGACCCGGTGCACGTCCACAGCCCGTTGCCGATGGACGCGCGTGGTGTGCTCCGGTCGCTGGTGGGTGCGGGTGTCCTGATCGGTGGCGCGCTGGGACCGCGGCACCACCTCGGACACGGCTTCCTTGATGCGCGTCGCGAACACTTTCGCCGTTGGGCGGTTCTCGGGCTCCTTGGCCAGCCCGACGGCAACCACGGCCCGGAGCGGTCCGGGGACGCTGGTCGGCAGTGGCGGCGGCGTCTGGTCCACGTGCGCGCGCGCCACCTCGATCGCGTTGCCGCCGTCGAACGGCCGGACCCCCGCCAGGCACTCGTACAGCACGACGGCCAGGGTGTAGACGTCGCTGGCGCTCGAGGCCGTCCGGCCCCGGACCTGCTCGGGTGACAGGTACGCCGGCGTCCCGACCACCTGTCCGGCCATGGTCAGGCGCGCGCGGTCGTCGGCGCGGGCGATCCCGAAGTCGGTGACCTTCACGACGTCATCCGTACCCACCAGCAGGTTCCGCGGCGTGAGGTCGCGGTGGACGATTCCCACGCGGTGCGCGGCGTGCGCCGCCTCCGCCGCCTGGCTCACGATGGCGGCGGCACGGGACGGGTGCAGCGCCCCCTTCTGGTCCAGCAACTCGCTCAGCGGCACACCGGGGAAGAACTCCTGCACCATCCACGGTGGTTCGCTGTTGCGCCCGTCGACGTTCACGTCGTGGACTTTCGCGATGCCGTGGTGGTCGAGGTTTGCGCCGAGCCTGGCCTCGATCCGGAACCGCTCGATCGCGACCGGATCGTTGATGTGGGTCGCACGGAGCACCTTCACGGCCACCGTGAGGTCCATCCGCACGTCCGTCGCCTCCCAGACTTCGGCCATCGATCCGCCGCCCAGCCAGCGGTTCAGGCGGTATCGGTCGGCAAGCACCTGCCCAGTGGCGGTCAACGTCGTCATGATCCCAGCACAGCCTCCATCACAGCCACGGCGACCGGTGCGGCGAGACGACCACCCGCGATCTCGTCACGCCCGACGCCTGAAGCCTCCTCAATGACGACGGCTACGGCCACCTCTGGGTTGTCAGCCGGTGCGAAGGAAGTGAACCACGCGTACGGCGGCCGGTCCTCAGCGCTTTGCGCGGTGCCGGTCTTGCCTGCGACCTGGATGCCGGGCAACTGGGCCGACTGGCCCGTGCCGTTCTCGACCACCTCCACCATCATCCGAGTCAACTGGCTGGCCGTCTCGGTGGACACGGCGCGGGAAAGCTCCGTGGGCTCGGTGACGCCGAGCAGGCTGACGAGGTCCGGTCCGCGTATCTCGTCCACCAGGTACGGGTTCATCAACTCGCCGCGGTTGGCGACCGCCGCGGAGACCATCGCGATCTGCAGTGGTGTGGCGCTGACCTCGTACTGCCCGATCGCCGACTGCGCCGTGAAGTCGGGCTCCAGGTCGGACGGGAACTGGCTGCGAGCGGCATTGAGGTCATCGTTGGTCAACGGCGCGGAGTTGAAGCCGAACCGCTCGGCCTGTTCGCGCAGCGTCTCGCCGCCGAGGTCGTTGCCGAGGTAGGCGAACGCGCTGTTACAGGAGATGCGCAGCGCGTTGGTGATCGTCGTCTCGTCGTCCGGCCCGCAGGGCTGCTCGTTGTAGTTGCGGAGGGGGTTGCCGGAGATGGGCAGCTCGTACGCCGCAGGCCCGGGCACCTCCGAATCGGGCTCGTACTGCTCCGACTCCAGGGCGGCGGCCGCCGTGACGATCTTGAAAACCGAACCGGGCGGCAGCCGCTGTGCGATCGCCCGGTTCTGCATCGGCTCGTCCTCGTCCTCGGTGATGTCTTCCCAGGCCTCCTGTTGTTCGGATATGTCGTGGCTGGCGAGCCGGTTGGGGTCGTACGACGGCTTGCTGACCATCGCGAGGATCGCGCCGGTCGACGGATCCAGCGCGACGGCCGCGCCCTTGTTGTCGCCGAGCGCCTCGTACGCAGCCTGTTGCGCGGCTGGATCCAGGGTGAGCTTCACGGCGCCGCCCCTCGGCTGCTCACCGGTCACGAGGTCGATGAGCCGGCGGAAGAACCAGCGGTCGTCGCTGCCGGACAGGATGCTGTTCTGCGCGCTCTCGATGGCCCTGCGGCCGTAGAGGAACGAGTAGTAGCCGGTGGCGTGGGCGTAGATCTCCGGCTGCGGGTACTCCCGCAGGTAGCCGAGCTCGCCCTCGACAGGTGTGGAGAGCGCGATCTCGTCCGGAGGCTCGCCGACGAGGATCGGACCTCGCTCACGCGAGTACTCGTCGATGAGAACCCTGCGGTTGCCCTCCCGGTCGTTGAGATCCTCGGCCTGGAAGGCCTGCACATAGGTGACGTTGGCGAGCAGCGCCAGGCACAGCAGCAGGCAGCCCGCGGCGACCCTGCGGATCGGGGAGTTCACGGCAGCCTCACCACCTGGGTCTCGGCGTCATCGACGGCACGCGGCGGAGCCGTGGGCGCCGGACGTCGGGCGGCGTCGGTCAGACGAACGAGCAGTGCGACGAGGACCCAGTTCATGACGAGGGAGGAACCGCCGAGCGACAGGAACGGCGTGGTGAGGCCGGTCAGCGGGATCAGCTTGGTGACGCCGCCGATCACGATGAACACCTGCAGCAGCAGGCCGGCGGCCAGCCCCATGGCCAGCAGCTTGCCGAACGGGTCGCGAAGCACCAGCGCCGCCCGCAGCCCGCGGGAGGCCAGGAGGGCGTACAGCATGATGATGGCCATCAGCCCGGCCAGGCCCAGCTCCTCGCCGAACGCGGCGATGATGAAGTCGCTCTTGGCGATCGGGACCAGGTCCGGCCGGCCCTGCCCGAGGCCCGTCCCCGTGAGCCCGCCGTAGGCGAGCCCGTACAGCGACTGGATGATCTGCCCGAACCGGTCGGGGTCGGCGAACGGATCGAGCCACGCCTGGATGCGGGCCTGTACGTGGGCGAACGTCGCGTTGGCCGCCAGCCCGCCGACCAGCGCCAGGGTGAGGCCGAGGACGATCCAGGAGATCCGCTCCGTTGCCACGTAGATCATCAGCACGAAGATGCCGAAGATCAGCAACGACGGCCCGAGGTCGTTCTGCACCCCCAGGATGCCGAGAGCGGCCACCCAGACCATCAGGATCGGGCCGAGGTCGCGGGCGCGCGGCAGGTCCACGCCGAGCACCCGTCGCCCGGCGAGCGCGAGGGCGTCCTTGGTCCGGACGAGATAGCCGGCGAACGCGACGATCAGCACGATCTTGGCGGCCTCACCGGGCTGGAAGGTCATGCTGCCGATCTGGATCCAGATCCTGGCTCCCCGGATCTCCTGCCCGATGAGAGGGAGCAACGGGAGCAGCAGCAGCACGATCCCCAGCAGCCCGGCGGTGTAGGTGTACCTGGACAGCACGCGGTGGTCCCTGATGAGGATCAACACACCGATGAATCCGGCGACGCCGACGATCATCCACGTCAACTGCGTCGATGCGGACGTCGTACCCTCGGCGACGTCCAGCCGGTGGATCATGGCGAGCCCGAGGCCGGTGAGCGCGACGACGATCGGCAGGATCGTGGGGTCGGCGTACGCGGCCCATTGCCGGATCACCATGTGAGCCGCACCGGTGATCACCACCAGGCCGACGGTGTAGCCGAACGCGCCGGGCTGGATCTGACCGGTGGCTCCCAGATCGACGGCGACGTACGCCGCGGCAGCGATCGCGATAGCGAAGGCCAGCAGGGCGAGCTCGGTGCCGCGACCCCGCCGTGGCACCACCGCGCTGTCGCCCGTCACGGGTCCTCCGGGCAGCGCAGGCCGGGGTGCTCGGAGGAATTGGAGGAATCTGGGGAATCGAAGGTATCGGTGCCCGCGGTGCTCGGCTCGTCCGCAACGCCGGCGGACTCCTCCGATGCCGCCTGGGCCGCGCAGGCCTCCTCCCGGAGGTTGGCGACGATGCGCTCGGCGTCGGCGAGGCTGTCGGCGGACATGGTGGCATCGACGCGGCCGCGGAAGACGTCCGGCAGCGCCTCGACGGGCAGGCCGTCCGCGGTCTCGTGCAACTCGGAGAGGCGGAGGGGGCCCACCTCCTGGCTGACGCCGCGGAAGATCGCGACCTCGCCGGACTGTTCGGCCACGTAGTACTGGCTGCGGACCCACTGGTTCGCGACGGTCCCACCGATCCATGCCACGGCCGCAATGACGGCGACGATCGCGAGTCGGCGCAGCCAGCGGAACCGGCGCGGGGGTTGCGGGGCGTACCGCAGTTCCTCCGGGTCGGCGGGTGCCGGGGTCGTGTCCGGGTCCGAGCCGTGGCCACCGGATCCGAGCAGCCCGCGCAGGGCCGCGCCGGGCCGCCGGCGCGGGGACTTGGCGGGCCGCTGCTCACCGGACGCGGCGCCCACCAGGTACACCTCGGCCGTGTCGTCCTCGCGCCTGGGAGCGTCGGTCTCGACGACCTCGGCCACGACCACGGTGATGTTGTCCGGGGCGCCGCTGCGCATGGCAAGTTCCACGAGCTCGTCGGCGGCTTCCGCGACGGCCGGCTGTTGGCCCAGGGTCTCGCGGAGGGTCTCGTCGCTGACGACGCCGGACAGCCCGTCGCTGCAGACGAGGACACGGTCGCCGGCATGGACGGGTAGCACGTCCAGATCGGGCTCCGGGTTGGGCTTGCCGTCGAGCGCCTTGAGGATCAGCGACCGCGCGGGGTGCAGCACGGCGTCGTCCGGCGTGATCCGTCCCTCGTCGATGAGCGTCTGCACGAACGTGTGGTCGTGGGTGAGCTGCCGCAGCTTTCCCTCGCGCAGCAGGTAAGCCCTCGAGTCGCCGATGTGGGCGATGTGAAAGCCTTCGCTGGTCCACAGCAGCGCGGTGAGCGTGGTTCCCATGCCCTCGCGGTCCGGGTCGTCCTGCACGAGCGCGCGGATCCGGTCGTTGGCCGCGACGACTGCGGAGTGCAGCAGGTCGTGCGGGTCGCCGTCGGGCATGCCGTTCTCGACCCGGACGAGCTCGTCGATGGTGGCCGAGCTGGCGATCTCACCAGCGGCGTGACCGCCCATTCCGTCGGCGACGGCCAGCAGGCGCGGCCCGGCGTACCCGGAGTCCTCGTTCTCGTCGCGCACGAGACCGACGTCCGACCGCGCGACGTACCGGAGAGTCAAGCTCATCGGCGCCCTACTTCCGCAGTTCGAAGACGGTCTTCCCGAGCCGCACCCTGCTGCGAACTCCGACGGGAACGCTACGGGTAAGACGCTCGGAGCCCAAGTACGTGCCGTTGGTGGAGCCGAGATCCTCGACATACCACTGACCGTCGTGGTACATCAGCCTCGCGTGCTGGGTGGACACGTACTCGTCGGAGAGCGGCACGGTGCAGTCGTGGCCGCGGCCGAACGTGACCGGCGCGCCGGTCAGCGGTACGGTCCGGTTCTTCTGTGGCCCGTCCAGGATGACCACCCTGCTCGGAGCGCTGCGGGCGGAGCGCCCGCGAGCCGGCGCCGACCGCCCACTCGGCGCCGGCTTCTCCGGCCGCACCCCGAACAGGTCAGCCCGCATGGCCGAGGTGACCGAGAGGATGAGAAGCCAGAGCACGGCGAGAAATCCCAGCTTGATGACCGTCAGAGTCAGCTCCGACACTGCCTCACCTCATACATTGCCTACCCCCGTGGCGCCCGGCGGTGAACGTCCACGATCGTCGAACCGAGCACGATACGGGATCCGTCGGACAGCGGAGCCTGCGCGGCTCGGACGCCGTCGATCACCGTGCCGTTGGTGGACCCGAGATCGACGGCGAACAGCTGTGCGTCGGGTCCGTCGCCGTGGACCCGGATCTCGGCGTGGCGGCGGGACACGCCGGGATCGTCGATGCGCAGGTCACACTCGCTGCCCCGGCCGAGGACGAGGCCCGGGGGCACCACCGGATGCTGCGTTCCGTTGATCATGAGGTACCCGGCGGCGGAGCGTTCGCTGTTGACGCTCGGCGCGTAGGCGGAACCGCGATCGACCCCCGCTTTGACCGTGCTGCGGACGCGGAACTGCCCGGTTCCGAGATCCGCGTGTTCCTCGAACGCGACGGCGACGGGGCCGGTGAACGCGAACCGCTGCAGTTCGGCGTGCTCGCGCACCAGGTCCACCAACTCGTGCGCGAGTGTGGTGCTGTAGGGAGCAAGGCGGGCGTAGTCGTGGTTGCCGAGTTCGATGACGAAGTCGTTGGGGACGAGCGACCGCTCGCGCGTGACGATCTGGGCGTTGTTGTCGAGCTCGCGCTGGAGCGCGGCGGCGATCTCGACCGGCTGGACCTCGGACCGGAACGCCTTACTGAACACACCGGTCAGCAGGCCTTCGAGGCGAGCCTCGAAGCGCCGCAGTACACTCACGGTCGGCTCCTCTCCCCGTTGCATATTACGGTGGTTTCTAGCAGTGGCGTTCCGCCCACGATGGTAGCCGGGCGGTTGAACTCCGGAGACCATCGTGAGCAGGGGTCCTGGATGGTCCGACGGCGGGGTGGGTCGTGCTAACCTGGTCCGGCTACGCCCGCTGTTGCGGCGTGGTCATGCGCGAGTGGCGGAACAGGCAGACGCGCACGGTTCAGGTCCGTGTGCCCGCAAGGGCGTGGGGGTTCAACTCCCCCCTCGCGCACCAGTACCAGTGGCGCATGCCCTCACCTCGGGAGATCCGGGTCCAGGGGCTTGGCCGTTCTCATTGATGGGTTGGCTGCGGCGGAAGCGGACGAGAAGCGGGATCATGGCCGGCTCATGATCGATCAGCCACGACAGGACGACCTGGTTGCGGCTTTCCATGGCAAGAGCGTGATACCTGGAGTGCACTCAAGGTCAAGCGTCCCGGTGGAATTGCCGCGAAGCCGGCCGACGCTCCGGGGTTGCATGGCTTGCGAGCGGCTGGTCCGGGCTGCGGTTAGTCTCTGCCGATGAGCTTCACCCTGGTGGTCGCCGCCGCCATCGTCGACGACCTCGAGCACCCGCAGCGGCTGCTCGCGGCGCGGCGCAGCGCACCGCCGGCGATGGCCGGGCTCTGGGAGTTCCCGGGAGGCAAGGTGGAGCCCGGTG